>NZ_WEKT01000043.1:0-45624 GCF_009874545.1 Vibrio eleionomae
AATTATCATTAATATTCATTCTTTATATGTAGTAAATAATATCAGCACATTCGTTTGGATCACTAATAGCATAAAAGAAAGGTGGTTAGTGCTTAAGGCTACCTTGATTGTGGTAATGGAAAAAACGATGAGGAATGTTCTTCCTATTGCTGCTGTGGTAATGACTGCAAAACTTCAAGAACATTTTGGTCAACAATCCCTCTAGTTTAATACCTTGGGTGGTAACTATGTGTCAATAGTCGCTGCGTCAGCCGTACTGATTTTTAATCGTGAGCATGCGGATATTCTATTGCACGCATTACATGAAGTATTGAGTAGTTATACCCAAGTAACCTCAAAATGCTGTTTCAGCGAGAATGTATTCGCTCTTAGGCAAGGCACTGATTTGAAGACATAGTCATTCTACGTTAAAAATCAGTAACACAGCCTAGGAGCGAATAAAACTCGCCCTTCGGGAGCTCATCAACAAACCTATTTCTGCGCCCAATCACGTTAAAAGGGAATGACCATTCCTGCCGTGATTGAGCTTGACCTAGGCTCGTTGATGAAGCTCTGAATCCTGCATCTTGAGGTCATAAAACTCGCCCTTCGGGAGCTCATCAACAAACCTATTTCTGCGCCCAATCACGTTAAAAGGGAATGACCATTCCTGCCGTGATTGAGCTTGACCTAGGCTCGTTGATGAAGCTCTGAATCCTGCATCTTGAGGTCATTTGGGTATATACTTAATAAATTTATCAATTAATGATCTAAAACTTACCTAAAAAACAGCAGAGGTTATGCAAAGATAGGCTCTTAGATTTAGTCAGCAAGAACGATTTTAGTCGTATTGGTATTAACATCTTGAGAATGGATGTTAATACCAGAGCGTCAAACCGATTTGTACTCAAACAATTGTTCGTTATTGCTGAATTTTAGAAAGTCACTGTTCCCATATCGTTAAACGTTAGCTTTCGATATTAAGTCTTTGTTTAATTGTAGGAAGGGCCTTGTCGCCACTAAAGGTAGTGACATTTTTTAGCCAAGTATTAAGTAATTGAGGATGAGCTGATATCCATTTTTTTGCGGCTTCTTTAGCACTAATATCATTCTTATTCGCTTGGTTAATAATCTCGTTTTCCATATCAACATTAAAGGCGAGATTATGCAGTAAGGTATCGACATTTTTGCATTTGTTTCCAAACCCTTTTTTTGTCAAAGTTTGTATTTGCGCACTGCCGTAATTAGGCCCAAAGTATTTGTCCCCGCCACTCAAATAGCGAATGTCAAAATTGACGTTCATCGGATGTGGTTCCCATGCTAAAAACGCAATATATTTATGGCGCTTGATCGATCTTGAAACCTGAGACAACATTCCTTGTTCACTGGATTCGACGACCTGCCAATCGCCAAGCCCATAGTCATTTGAATTGATCATCGTTTTGAGATTTTCGTTTGCTGGTGATCCTGGTGCTATGCCATAAATTTTGTCACCAAATTTATCTGCAAACTTACTAAGGTCAGTAAAACTATGAACACCTGCTTGATAAACATAGTCGGGTACAGCTAGGGTGAATTTGACGCCGTCCAAGTTGGTGCGAACAACATCAACATTCGTGCGATATTTTTTAATGTATGCGTTCTGGGCTGGGAGCCAATTACCCATGAAAACATCTACTTTTCCTGTCTTTAAGCTTTCAAAACCGATAGGAACACTGAGCATGTACACTTGAGTTTTGTACCCTAGTCCTTCAAGTAGTGTTGTGACAACGCCATTGGTAGCGCCAATATCACTCCAACCAGGATCTGAAAATGTAATGGATTGACAAGATTGCGGCTCAGCGGCATAAGCAGAGAACTGCGTCATTAGGAGTGAGATGGTAAGCCCACTCTTCAAAATCGATTTGTTATTGTTTGCAAAAGTTTTAAATTTCATTTAATCGTCCTTAAATAATTGTCCATTTCTATCATTTAACTGTTTGGAAAATGTGCAAATGTCGGCTGGATGATTAGCCCTAATAATACTCGTTAATAATTGCTGTCATCAGAGTATGACCAGTGAGTGCGCTTAGGTTATGGCAATCTTCAGAATCAAACGAGTCACCACCTTTGGTTAGTCGGTGTGATTACGATTGAATTTCTGAAAAGAGAAGATGAATGCACTGTCATTTGATTTGCCATGATGAAGACTCTTTTAAGTTAAGCTGACATGAGTGTTTTCAACTTGTCATTGAATCTAACACAATGATTACATGGGCAAGAAGGTATTGTAAACGTGCTGAAAATTTATGCTATGCATAAGCTTATCTAATGTTATACAGGCAGGACATACCGAACTAACAGAATATCGTGTTTTTTTTTGGAGTTTTGGGCTATTGAGTTATACAACTGATTCCAAGTAATGGAGTTCAAAACCTTTGCAGTAAGTCAATCATGGTGTTTGATGATTTTTGGTTTGATAAGAAAAACTGCGCTTGTATGACATTACGGTCTTTTGAATGGAGCCGTTGATTGACACAATGATAAACGGAGATTATCAACATAGTTCTTAAGTCGGTTCAAAACTAAAAACTTATAAGTCGTAGTGTATATATTCAAATGACCTCAAGTGTCGAATTCATAGTCTATAGCAAGTTCAATCCCGAGAGGAATGGTCATTCCATTTCAACGTGAGTATATCCATAACCCATACGTGATAGAGGTAAATAGCAGCACTTGTCGTCTAAATGTTACCTTTCTGGCGTCGTATAGATCTTAGTCAATGGGCACAATATGAACGATAAATTGTATTGTTGAAAAGGGCGCAGTTATGTTGATGACAATCGTATTACATACACCTGTTTGGGTTTGGTTTTTACTGATGTATCTTTTTTATCGAGGTTACAAAGGCATGGCGGAGCAGAGGGTTGAATTTCGCTCTTTGTTACTCTTTCCTGTGGCTTTGATTTTGTTTGCTTTGGATGAACTTTATGGAAAATCCGCTTTATTCGTTGGGATCTGGTTATTGGCGGTATTAGTGGGAACTCTTTTGGGAATCTATCTATTTGGTCAGCAGATTGAACGTGCTTATCGCGATCAATTAGGGGCGCTGTGTCTATCTGGTCATGTGAATCTTATGATTGTGTTAATGGGTTTATTTATCGGGCATTATTTTGTATCTGTAATGCTTGTATTGCATCCAAACTGGTATTGGAATGCTGCCAAGATTTCATTAACAGGGATTGGATGTGGCATATTTTTGTTGCGGAACTGGAAACTCTTTCTTCAATATCATCATATTCGCTTGGCTCACTAATAATACACAATCAAGGTAGTTAGTGACTATGGCTACCTTGATTGTGGTAGATATCAGTTTATGCTTGATGAGCACTGTCCGATTCTAAAGGCGCCTTGTCTTCTGGCTCCGCAATTGTTTCTGGAGACAACTCTTCTACCGGGCGATTTGCGTGGTTATTGAACAGTAAACGTGTAATGTCTGGACGTGAATAGTGGCCGCAAGCATCCATTGAGTTTTTCGCTACACCGATCATACCAAGGTCGATGTCGGCATACATAATGCCTTCTTCTTTTTCTCCCAAAGGTTCGACTAACGGTGCGCCATCTGGGCCGAAGATGACGGTGTGACCACCTCCCGCACTAATGAGTTCATGTTTCTCTGGGGTATCACATAACAGTTCAATCATTTCATCAGAAACAATGGCAGAAGGAGCAATAACAAAACAGGCACCTTCAATGGCATACACCTTGTTGGTTGCGATGGCCATTTCATCACTGATGGCGTGAGCAAATTTATACGTCGAAAAACTTGGCCAAGAGGCCACGTGCACCTGCTCGTTTTGTGAAAACATCGCATATTTGGTTAAAGACAAGATGTTTTCCCAGCAGTTTAAAGCACCTAAACGACCGTGAGGCGTGTCGTGAACGGCGATATGGCTTCCGTCACCTTCACCAAATGCAGTACGTTCTGCGTGAGTAGGCTTGATTTTACGACGTTGGGCAATGGTGTCTCCGTCAGGACCTAATATCCATTGTGCGATGTAGAGCGAGCCGCCTTTACGTTCGGCTAAGCCAAGCACAACAGTGATATTGTATTCTTTCACGGCGCTACGAATCTGGTCGGCTTCTGAGCTATCGTAAGCTAATGCATTATCAAAGTACTTACGGATATAGCCTTTTTTGATCGCCATCGCAGGTGTATCAAGCCAAATCCACCATGGATAACCTGGAATCCATACTTCAGGAAAGGCAACTAACTTCGCACCATTTTCCGCCGCCTCTTTTATGTAAGCGATTGTTTTTGCAACAGCACCATCAAGATCTAAATAAGCCGGGGCAGCTTGAACTGCAGCGACTTTATAAGCAGGATGAGTTAACGACATGAGCAATTCCTTTTGTATATCGGGTCTGTAGTGACTATATCACTGACTACAAGAGGAAATTTGTACAAAATGGTACTGTTTTTAGGCTGGATTGGAACTGACGAATGTTGTGACAGAAAGGAAAAGGATGGGTAAATTAACGAGAGTTTACCCATTCTAAATCATGTCAAAACGTTAGGCGTATTGGAACGTTGTGATTAAATGATCTTCGTAGCGTTTCACGTCTTGTTCAATGGTTGGATTTTTGAAAATGTCATAGGTAGCAAAACCGTCCACAGATTCAAAACCGTTGAATTGATATGCTTTATGTAGCCACATAAACAGTTGATCGATATTGTGACCTTCGAAAAACTCTTCTTGATTAAAGGCATTTTCTGGTGCGTTGAGCGTGACAGAAACCAACAGTTTTTTCCCTGTAGTTAAACCACCAGAGCCATACGTTTTACTTGGATCGCTGCGGGTTCGACCATCATCTGCTGCCAATTTATCTCCTAACCCTGCATTGAATACCTCGTCGATGTACTTTTTGAACAGCCAAGGTGCTCCCATCCAGTACAATGGGGTTTGGACGATAACGATATCAGCCCAAAGGTGTTTTTCTACTTCTTCATTCGCATCGTAACCGTCATCAACCGTGGTTGTTTTGATGTCGTAATGAAGTGTGGACAAGGTATCGATAGCTACTTGGCTAAACAGTTGATTTAATTTTCCTTCAGCCCAGCCGTCATATTTTTGATGGGCGTTAATTACTAATGCTTTTTTCATAGTATGTCCGGTTTTATTCTGTTTTAAGGATGGCCCAAAGCCCTGATAACTAGTGTTATCGGGGCTTATTTTATAGGATCAAGGCAAGATTAAAGTTGTTGAGCTTGCCATTCAAAAATAACGAATTGAGCAATGCCGGCAACAACAAGAGGGTCTGTTTTTGCAGTTGCCTCAGCCTCTTCTAGAGAGTTAGCTTGAAAAACATAAGCGCCGCCTTGAACGTTGTTGTAGGGGCCAGCAAGACCCAGTCGGCCCTCGTCACGAAGTGCATAGAGATAGTTGTAGTGCTCCTGATAAAGTTCTTCAGAGGCATCGAATTCTCGGATCATATGTACTAAATAGCTATTCATAAATTTACTTCTCATTTTTTTGTGAATTTAGCGTCGGAGGCAGTGGACTGGCTACAGAGTGATGCCATTATGATTGTTTTCATCTCTGGATAAAATGGCATTTTTATGTTTACACTATCCAATATTTTGGATAATAAATTACGACTATGGATCAACTTCAATCATTAAAAGCATTTCAAAAAGTTGTTGAAAAAGGCGCATTTAATAGAGCGGCAGAAGCACTTGGAATGCCAACGTCCACAATAAGCAAAGCCGTGATGGATTTAGAAAAGCACCTAAAAGTGAAGTTATTGCATCGGACCACACGAAAAATCACCATCACTCAAGAGGGGATGGAATACTACGAACGTACTTATCAATTAATGAGTGAGTTGCAAGCGATTGACGCTGAAATTTCAGGGAAAAAGTATGCCCCAAGTGGACATTTAAGAATTGATTGCCAAGTGTCATTTGCCACATTACAACTTATTCCAGCGTTAAAAGATTTTCAGAGGCAATATCCCGATATTACCCTTGGTTTGGGAATTAATGATAGAACAGCTGATTTGATCGATGAAGGTATAGATTGCGTTATTCGATTAGGGGGACAGCAAATCCCAGGTATGGTCGAACGCAAGCTACTCGACTTAGAGTTTGTTACTAGTGCCTCTCCTGCTTTTATTGCCCAATATGGTATGCCTGACTCACCAAAATTGCTTGGAAAATCCTACCCCACGGTGGCTTATTTTCGGACCTCATCGACGAATTCTCTGCCGTTAATATATGAGCAAGGTTCTGAGAAAGTAGTGGTAGATCAAGCGAGTTATACCGCTAATAATGGTCGAGGTATTTTGGATATGGCCTTAAATGGACTTGGCATTATTCAGCATGAGCGGTTGTTTGCTGAGCCGTACATCACTCAAGGCAAGCTGGTAGAACTCTTTTCAGATTGGAAACAGCGCAGTATGCCACTCAATATTGTGTATCCTCCAAATCGCCATCAGAGCGCTCGGCTACAAGTATTTATTGATTGGATGATCGACACATTTCGCGCTTAGCGTTATGTGTATATTTACCAAACGATAGCAAAAAATTAGGCTCTAGTGAGCCTCTAGAACCTAATTCATCGTCGCTAATTATTTTGCTTGATTAGCACGGATATACTTGATGATCGCAGAGAAATCTTGCTCACCAAAGCCATCTTTAATAAAGTCTTCAAAGATATCGATAGTGTGATTGCCTAGCGGTGTGCATGCGTCACTGCTTTTCGCTGCATCTTGAGCAAGCCGTAAGTCCTTCAACAACATGGTCGCAGGAGCGCCCGGTTTGTAATTGTTATTAGATGGTGAAGTGGGTACTAACCCTGGAACCGGGCAGTAAGTAGTGAGTGCCCAACATTGTCCTGTTGATGTAGAGGCCACATCAAACAACGCTTCACTGGATAGTCCCAGTTTTTCCGCTAACGCAAAAGCTTCAGATACCGCAACAATGTTGATACCTAAGATCAGGTTGTTACAGATTTTGGCAGATTGGCCTGCGCCAGGACCACCACAGTTTACGGCTTTTTGTCCCATGATATCCAGTAAAGGCAGCACCACATCAATGGCATCTTGCTCTCCACCCACCATAAAGGTCAATTTTGCATTTTGCGCACCGGTAACACCACCCGAAACAGGGGCATCCACGCTCTTCACCCCGTGAGATTTAGCCAATTCATGGACCAGTTTCGATGTCTCTACATCTGCTGTTGATGTGTCAACCAATGTTGCCGTTGGTTTTACGTGGTCGATGATTTGTTCCCATACTTCTTTCACAAACTTGCCGTTTGGCAGCATGGTGAAAATGATGTCCGCAGAAGACGCCACATTAAGGAGTGAATCACTTGCTTGTACACCATTTTCTGTTGCGCGGGTAATCGCTTCTGGGTTTACATCAAAACCCACGACGTTATAGCCTGCTTTGGCTAGGTTGCTTGCCATTGGGCCACCCATGTTGCCCAAGCCGATAAAGCCGATTGTTAACTGTGTCATAATAAAACCGATAATTTAAATAAGTGTCTGCTCAGCACAAACCGCACTGAACTTAGAATTGATCGAAGGCATCAAATACTTTTGAGCCATACACAAATGCACCGCCAGCTGCGACAGTCATTGCTACTTGAATCGCTGCGCCCACTTCTTCACGTGTTGCACCTGCCAGTTTTGCTTGGCGAGCATGTGCCGCAATACAACCATCACACTGATGAGCAACAGAAACCGCAATTGCTATCAATTCTTTCGTTTTGTTATCAATGACGTCGTTAGAATGAGTTGCCGATTTCATGTCTTGAAAGGCTTTGATCATGTCTGGATTTGCCTGCTGCATTTTGACTGAGCTTTTACCAATATGTTTGAGGTATTCAGGCCATTGTTCTTCCACGATGTTCTCAGTTACTTGTATTGCTTTTAGTCAGTGAGTGACTGGTGTTTGCTTTGGGGGCTCGTTAAAACGAGCCCTCGAGGTGTAAATTAATTAGAAATCGCTTGCGACAGGAAGATCTAAGTTACGACCCCATTCATCCCAAGAACCGTCATAAACGGCCCAATCAGTATGGCCAACCAGTGTCATCCCTAACGCTAGGATACAGGCGGTAAGTCCTGAACCACATGACGCGATAACGGGTTTGTTAAAGTCGACACCAGCATCAAGGTAAAGCTGACGTAACTCTTCTTTAGGAAGCAGTTTTTTCGTTTCAGGATCCAACACGTTTGCCCAAGGTAGGTTAAGGCTATTTGGAATGCGACCTTGGCGCGTACCAGGGTAACGGTCTGCGTCTTTACCTTGCCAACGCGGAGTTGGGCGCGCATCAAGAATTTGATCGTGTTGGTTAGAGGCTTCAAGAACCTGTGGCCAAAGCGCCAACAACTCTTTGCGTTTACCCGGTGCTTTAAATTCTGCTTTTGCGTGCTCTTTTACGCCATTTTCGACGGGCAATTGTTCGGCTTGCCAAGCTGGGAAACCCCCATCAAGGATGACAACGTTGTCATAGCCATAAAAACGGAATAGCCACCAAACGCGAGCGGCACTGTATAAACCGCGCGTATCATAAGCAACAACAGTGGTGTTGTTGTCTATACCTAGGTTGCTTATTTCACGCTCAAAAATGTCTTGTGGTGGCACTTTACGTGGGCGAGGGTTTTCTGGATCAGAAATAACGTCTAAGTCAAAGAAGCGAGCACCTGGAATGTGTTCTTGGACAAATTCTTCTTTGGCACTGCGGCCAGTGTCTGGTAGATGAAATGTGCCATCCACCACAACAAGGTTGTTGTCATTGAGATGTTCATTTAACCATGATGCGGTAACTAAAGGATTTAAGTTTGACATGTTCCCTCCAAACTAATAGTGATTATTGAACGTTCATCAGTGTGTAGACACCAATGATCGCAAAAACGGTAACTGTCTTGATTAGCGTAATAACAAAGATGTCTTTGTAAGATTGACGATGTGTTAATCCACACACTAACAGTAACGTAATGATTGCGCCGTTATGTGGCAGGGTATCCATACCACCAGATGCCATGGATGAGATGCGATGCATTACGTCCATTGGGATGCCATATTGATGCGCAGCTTGTATAAATTGGTCAGATAAGGTCGCCAGTGTAATGCTCAAACCGGCTACCGCAGACCCTGTTAAACCGGATAATAAATTCACAGTGATCGCAGTATTGATCAGCGGTGATTCAAAAGAATTCAGGGCTCCAGTAGCAATGGCGAAGCCCGGTAACGCGCTAATAACGGCACCAAAGCCAAATTCGGATGCAGTATTCATTGAAGCAAGCATCGCCCCACTCACTGCTTTACTGGTATTTTCCTTTAACTGCGGAATAATTTTTGACCAGCTCACTGCCAATGTAAATAGGATGGCACTTGACAATGCAAGCATAACGGAACCGATACCACTTAATTTCTTTAATGACACCGTTACTGGTGAACTGCTGTCTGATAATTGCAGAACATAAGAGTTAGGCAATAAATCCGGCAATGAATTCGATAGTACATAGTTAACAACGAATACTAATGCTAACGGAATCAATGCAATAATTGGGTTTCCTAAGGACACTTTTTCTTGAGAAGAATGGTCAGGCTCGTTGATATGGTTTTCGCCATAACCCTCACCGTCACGTTTTGCGCAGCGTAAGCGCCAATTTAAGTAGGCAAAACCGCCACCAAAAATCATCAATGCACCTATTAACCCCATCCAAGGGGCTGCCCACACTGTGGTTCCATAAAATGTTGTTGGAATAATGTTTTGAATTTGTGGTGAACCAGGCAGTGCATCAATGGCATAGGTACAGGCGCCAAGCGCAATTGAAGCGGGTAATAAACGTTTAGGAATGCCCGCAGAGCGAAAGGCTTCTGCCGCAAATGGATAGACGGCAAATACAACGATAAAGACGGTGACACCGCCATAAGTCAGTAGTGTGGAAACCGTAATGACCATCAACATGGTGTATTTGGTGCCGAAGGTGCGAATGAAATAGCTCAAAATAGTATGAGCAAAACCAGAGACTTCCATTAGCTTGCCAAAGATAGCGCCAAGCATGAATACTGGAAAATAATTACTCAGAAATCCCACCATTTTGGGCATGAAAATGCCAAAGAATGCGGGACCTACAGCCGCTGGAGAGGTAAGTAACACCGCACCAAGTGCACATAGTGGTGCAATTAGAATAACGCTGTAACCTCGATATGCAAGATATATAAGAGTCAGCTGGGCGATAACAATAATGGCAAGATTCATTCAGCTAGTTCCAGTACAACGTGTTTATTAACCTTTTGGAAACTAGAATCCTACACCGATAAATATGCCATACCAATTAGTGTCTTAGGTTAACTTATAACTAAAAGTTATTTTAAAATTGGTACTATTAAAGATAAAGCCACTGGGGGGACCTAAGCGGATCAAACGCTAACTAGGTGAAAATCATACGTATAAGGTGGCGAATCTGTACGTTCGAAATAAAAGTGGATCAGTGGTTGGAGCGTAATATTCCACAAATTATGCTGAAAAACATTAGCATCAATTTTCCTCAAAGGATGGAAGATTGAATCTCGATAGTCATTGGTTACCGTTTTTCGTTCTTATTAATAAATGGGTAAGATCTGTAATTAACAGTTGCTACCTGCTCAGGAAAGCCTCAGAATGGCGCACTTTTCGCACTGGTAAATTAAGTGCGTCGTTCTTATAAATTTTAATTGAGTATCAATATGGGTTTTTCCTCGTTAGGGCTATCTGCTCCAATTCTTCAAGCCATCCAAGAGAAAGGCTATACCACGCCTTCTCCTATCCAAGCGCAAGCGATTCCTGCTGTATTAAAAGGCAATGATGTGATGGCAGCAGCGCAGACCGGGACAGGGAAAACAGCGGGCTTTACCTTACCGATACTTGAGCGTTTATCACATGGCCCAAGTGTTCGTGGTAATCAGGTCCGTGCATTGGTCTTAACCCCAACCAGAGAATTAGCCGCGCAAATTCAAGAAAACGTATTTACTTATAGTCGTCATTTGCCTTTGAGCAGTGCGGTGGTGTTTGGTGGCGTGAAAATTAACCCACAGATGCAGCGTTTACGTAAAGGGGCGGATGTATTAGTGGCAACGCCTGGTCGCTTACTAGACCTGTATAATCAAAAAGCACTCAAGTTCGATCAATTAGAAGTGTTAGTGCTGGATGAAGCCGATCGTATGCTAGACATGGGCTTTATTCGTGATATTCGTAAAATTTTGGCGTTATTACCTAAACAGCGTCAGAACTTGCTTTTCTCAGCCACTTTTTCTGATGAGATTCGTGCACTAGCAAAAGATTTGGTCAACGATCCCGTCGAGATCTCTGTTACGCCAGCTAACTCAACAGCAAAAACTGTAGAGCAGTGTGTATACCCTGCTGATGTGAAGAAAAAAGCCCCAATGCTGCTGCAACTGATCAAAGAAGGGAACTGGCACCAAGTTTTAGTATTTACCAGCACTAAGCGCGGCGCGAACCGTTTGGCTGAATACTTAACGGATAAAGGGGTCTCTTCCGCGGCGATTCATGGTAATAAGAGTCAAGGTGCTCGTACTAAAGCCTTGGCGAACTTTAAATCTGGTGAAGTCCGAGTGTTGGTTGCCACTGATATTGCAGCGCGTGGTATTGATATTCCTCAATTACCTCAAGTGGTTAACTTTGATCTACCAAAAGTAGCGGAAGATTATGTACACCGCATTGGCCGAACTGGACGTGCTGGTGAAAGCGGCAAAGCAATTTCATTTGTGAGTGCCATTGATGCGGATTTATTATTTGCGATTGAACGTTTGATCAAAAAGTTGCTGCCACGTATGGAACTGAAAGGTCACAAACCCACTAATCCCGTACCGGAAAAAGCATTAGATGCTCGACCAATCAAACCGAGAAAGCCTAAGAAACCGAAAAAACCAAAGGCGAAGCCGCAAGAAGGTCAGTCTGGTGAGGCTAACACGCAGGGGCAGGTGAAGAAAAAACGTCGCCCAAACAATGGAAAACCAACGGCTGCAGGCAAATCTGGCCAAGGTCGTCCTGCCAATAAATCGGGTCAACGTTCTGGTGATAACAAAGCCACTGGTGGCAACAAACCAGCAGGGCAGAAACGTCGCCGCGCACCACGTAAGCCACAGGCAGAAAAATAATACGTTATTTTCGGTAAAATAAATAAAGCTGACTTTCATAGTCAGCTTTTTTGTATTCTTTAGTTATATATAAATAATTTAATATTATTAATTCAAATAATAAATGCTCTTATTTTTTCATTTCTATGATTTGCATTAATCATTAATTAAAAAAGTGGATTGCATGGTGAAAAATACAATGGTAGTTTATCAGTTAAACGAAAAAATTTGACTAACTGATTGTTTTAATTATATCATGTTTAGTTATTGATCATATTTACTCCAATAATCATTAAATTTAACGCCGTTCTGCCAATAATAAATAATTTGAGTATACGATGTGTGATGCTTAACCCACATGGGTGAGTTGACTCTATTCCACTAGAAGAGAGAAATAGCAGCAATGGCAGATAAATATTTAAAAATCGTCATGAGAAAACAAACTACCCAGTTTTCCTTTCACTTTGAGACTAGCCACCGCTATTTCTTCTCTATGACCATGGCATAATTCATATGAACAACTCCTCAACAACAGATTCTTTGTCTGTTCATACTTCTTTTCGCTCTATTGGTGCGATGACATTTTTAATTGGTTTGACCTTTGTTGCCATTATCATTTCCTTTGTGGTTGGTCGATTCACGATTCCTCTCTCTGATTTTTGGGACGCATTAACTGGCCACGGTTTAGGCGCTTTGGTGCTACTTAAAGTGCGTTTACCGCGTATTGCTGCGGGGATGGCAATTGGTGCGTCGCTAGCGGTATCAGGCGCTACATACCAAGGCATATTTCGTAATCCAATGGTATCTCCTGCCATATTGGGCGCATCCTCTGGAGCAGGTTTGGGCGCTGCGATTGCAATTTTATGTTCCATGAGCTTTTTTATGGTGCAGGCCATGGCGTTTACGTTTGGAGTTGCGGCAGTACTGATTACCTATTTTGTCGGTAATGCGGTAGGACGAAATAACGACTCACTGCTCAGTTTAGTGTTAACCGGTATTGTGATTTCTGCACTCGCTTCCGCAATCATCTCGTTAACCAAATACCTTGGCGACCCAGAAGAAAAGCTTCCAGAAATCACCTTTTGGTTAATGGGGAGCCTTTCATCGGCGACGGTGTCCAATATGCTTTGGATGATTGCACCGTTAGTGGTGGGACTTGTACCGATTATTATGTTGCGCTGGCAACTTAACCTTTTATCTCTAGGAGATGAAGAGGCGTCGGCGTTAGGGGTTAATGTCAGTAAAGTGCGCGTTATTTTGATACTGGCTGCGACCTTGCTTACGGCGGTATCGGTGGCGGTGAGTGGTGTGATTGGCTGGATTGGCTTATTGATTCCTCATTTAGCTCGTATGTTAGTGGGGCCAAATCACCGCGTCTTGATTCCAGCCAGTATCTTTTTGGGTGGTTCTTATCTCATGCTAGTGGATGATTTGGCTCGTTCCCTGTTACCCATGGAAATCCCAATTGGGATTCTAACGTCATTGATCGGCGCTCCTTTCTTTCTCTATTTGATGGCACGTCGCAAAGGATTATAAGGAGTCAGACAGATGATGAAATTGTCGGTGCATGATCTGCAATGTGGGTATGGCCAAACAGTGATTGCTGAAAATATCTCGTTCTCCGTAACCAGTGGTGAAGTGCTGTGTATTCTTGGTCCTAATGGGGTCGGGAAGTCGACGCTGTTTAAATCGATGTTAAATTTAATCCCTAAGCTCGGGGGCGAGATTCGCATTAATGATGACAACATTGAGAGTTGGTCACGTAAACAGCTAGCGACAGTGTTGGGGTACGTGCCTCAAGCCAGTGCCACGCCGTTTCCATTTACGGTGCGAGAAATGGTAGCAATGGGGCGCACAGCCCACTTAGGTGCGTTTGCATTTCCGAGTAAACATGATTGGCAGTTGGTCGATGATGCCATGCATAAACTCGGTATTAGCCGTTTGGCTGAGCGACGTTTTCCAGAACTATCTGGTGGTGAAAAACAGATGGTGTTGATTGCGCGGGCCATTGCTCAAGCACCAGCGCTGCTTGCTATGGATGAACCGACTGCTAGCTTAGATTTTGGTAATCAAGTCGCTGTGTTGCGCCAAGTTCGCCAGCTTGCGAGTGAAGGGTTTGGCATCATTATGATCACGCATTCTCCAGAGCAAGCCTTTTTGTGTGCGTCAAAAGTATTGTTGTTCAGGCGAGATAAACCTTGTCTCTTTGGTTCCGTGGCTGAGATTGTCACCGAAGCCAATCTACGTGATGCCTATGGTGTCGATGTTCAAATTAACCAAATTGGTGAGAGAAACGGGCACCCCGTGCATTCGTGCACGCCAGTGGTATAAGTGAACCTTGCCAGATAATGGAGCGTAATTTATGTCTGCAAAGAAAGTGTTATTTCGTCAGCATGGAATGCTGAGAACAAAAGCGTTGGCAGCAGTGGCGTGTTTGTCCTGCTTATCTGTTGGTATGCCTGCAATGGCAGCGATCCAGCAAACGGTAACGGATGCCAGTAGTACTGCAGTAGCCGTCCCAGCACCTTCGCAGATTCATGCTATTGGTGATGCGTGGCCTGCGCATTTAGAAGTGTTATCGATGCTCGGAGCTGGAGCTAAAGTGGTGTCCTACGTGAACGTCGATACTCCAGAAAAACGTCCTTGGCTAGCGGTGGTGAACCCGCAAATGAAACAGGCATCTCCCGCGTTTACTAAAACAGACGTGAACGTAGAAGAAATGCTGAAAGATAAACCTGATGTGGTTTTCTCTATTGTTACCCCGCGTATGCGTACTAAATTGCAAGAATTGAATATCCCTAATGTTCAACTGACGTTTACTAACTTTAAAGAGTTGGAAAAAACCTTTGATTTAACCGCGAAGATCCTTGGTCCTGATGCGCAAAAACGCGCCGACGATTTTAACGCTTATCTAGAAGAAAAATTGCAACAGGTTCGCTCTTATACGTCCACTTTGCCTGAAAGTAAAAAGCCACGCGTATTGCATGTAGTGCACTTTAATCCGTTGACTATCGATGGCGGTCATTCGTTGATTGATGCTTGGATTAAAGCCGCTGGTGGCGTTAATGTTGCAGAAGATGTGCATGGCAGTTTAAAAGTGACGTCTAAAGAGCAGATGTTGGCGTGGAATCCTGATGTGATTATTTTTGGTGGCAGCGCAATGCCTGACCCAGCCACTCGCGCTAGTGAATTAAAAGCATTAGAAAGCGATCCGATGTGGGCAAGTGTTAATGCGGTGAAACATCACCAAGTGTATATCAATCCCAATGGCGCTTTTTTATGGGATCGTTACGGCGCAGAAACCGCATTACAAGTTCAGTGGGCGGCGAAAACGCTCCATCCTGAACATTTCAAAAATCTAGATATGGCAAAAGAAACAAAATCTTTCTACCACCGTTTTTTGAATTATGACCTAACAGATAAACAAGTGAATGAAATACTTCAGGATCTCCCACCCAAAACATTGTAAATAACGACGTTAATCATTATGGTAAGCCCTGCTTTTTTGAGTAGGGCTTATTTTATCCGTTCAAGATAAGCTTTACTTTGAAATCATAAATAAAATCAATAAATTAAAAAAGGTAAAATAATGAGAAGTAAAGCACTTCAACGTATCGTTATGTCTGCAGCTTTAATGGCGAGTTCTGTATTGGCGGCACCTACTTGGGCCAGTAGCGACATTTATGTTCAAGCATCTAAAGGGAGCTTCAATAATGAAGCAATAGCGAAACTGTTTGCCCAAAGACCGGCGCTTAAACACGACACCATTTATGCAGGAACACCTTTAAATGTTATGAAATCTGCCAGCGAGCATGATGCCTATGCGTTCAGTGCCGTGGAAAATACCACCATCAAAGGCCAACTGGTTCAGGCAACAGTCACCGCATTTGAGCACTATAAACCCACTGCGCTGCAAGCTTATGTGACGATGCCAATTGAAATGTGTGTGCTGATGAATAAAAAGGATGTTGCGGCTAACACACCAATCAGCTTGATTGCTTCTCACCCAGCAGCACTTAAACAAATTGACCGCTGGAAACACAGCATTAAAGGATTAAAAGAGCAGGCGATTCCGGCGGGTACTGCCGAATCTGCACGTCGAGTCGCACAAGGTGAGTTACCCTCTGGCACTGCCGCTATCGGCTCATGTGCATTAGCTTCTCTTTACACCAACTTATCGATTGTTGATAAAGGTGTGCAGGATAACCAAAATAACGCGACTGCTTTTATTATGATGAAAGTGACCAAACGCGATCACGCCATTAGCGAGCAAGCTGCCCGCAAAGCGTTATTTGCCGCTATCAAACAGGCTAAGCAAGTTGACCAGTTAACGCTGACAAAGTAGTGGGTTAGGTGATAGAACAGCCCCGCTATTGATATTTGGCCAGATTATCTGGCCATTTTTATTTTTAGTAGTGCGTCATCTACAGGGTAAATAAGTTGAAATCTTACTGTTATTATTAAATATGTAAACTTATAGAATTAAATCTAACAGAGTTTAGATACCCAATAGTACTGTAAGTGTCGATACCATAATATATATTGATATGTATGATGTATTTACACTTCATAGCATTAAAATCCATATTAACAACATAACTAATTGTTTTATATAATTTCCTCCTGTGGGCATATTTTATGCTTTAAATCAAAAAGTTGATTGGGGTAATAATAAAGGAACGAATATGAAGAGGTGGTTAAGTGTATTTGTGTTACTTATATTTTCCGGAATAGCTCAAGCAACCGTTATAAGTGGAGCGTCGGTTGAAAATAATATTTTAAGCTACACTGATGGTGATGCGGTTTATGAGTGGCTTCAATGGAATATAACGACTGAAATATCGGTGCAAGAGTTACTTGATAATATCATAGCGAACGATAGCAACCTCGTCATCAATGGTATTGACTACGGTTCTGGATGGTCAATAGCAACTACGTCAGATATGAAAGATTTATTGGACCAGTTCGGTTACGGAACAGATAATTCTTATTATTACAGTGATTCAGAGGCAAATTACTCAACGTTTACTGCAATGTTATCCTTACTTGGAGTGACGTTAAGTGATACTGGAGATGGTTATTTGGACATCGGAACCGCTGCTATTTTTGACGATGCTGATGACAATGACGATCTATACGGGATCATAGTGTTAGAAGGCATATCAGATAATTACGGCAGATTCTCTACTTATGAGTATATTGAAGCGGCAGAATCCGCATCCGGCTCATCCGCGTCACTAGGAATCGCGGTATTGCAAGTCAGTACTGTCCCTGAACCTAATATATTTGGCTTAATGTTTTTAGGTATAGGGTTAATTAGCATGGTGCAGTTTCGTCGCCACAAGGTGAGATAATCAACTAGTTTTCTAAAATGTGCCCATATCACCTTATAACGCTCCCTACACCTTCGCAGTTGTCCTAGCCTTGTATCTCTATGGTGGTGCCATCTGGCATTATCGCTATGGAAGAAAAAATGAAGAGATACACACCTTAATAACGGTGTGTGCCCCTGTTAAACGTTTAAAAATTAGCGTTTACTGCCCCAAACGCTAGTCGCGCTAACAGCTAAAATTGATAGCAGGATAAGTGACGATGCGGGAGCTAATATCACCCAATAGCTACGCTCTACGTAGGGCATGCCTTCGGAAAGAATACGGCCCCATTCTGGGCTTGGTGGCATAGCGCCCAAGCCAAGGAAACCCAGTGAAGCAAGAGCAAGTGCAATGCCCGGCACGCGCAACATGGCATGGCGTAGCAGTGGCTTAAATACCGCAGGAAGCAAGTAAAACACATTGCGTCTGAGTGGCCCAACCCCAATCATTGGCAGCATTTGCATGTAAGTGCGCGCTTTGACTTCTGTTGTCAAAGCGGCGGCGTGTGCGGCCAAAGGTGCCCAACTGACCAATATCACCGCTACACTTGCTCCCCAGATCCCCGCACCATAAATAGCGACAATTAATAACCCGGTAATCACCGGTGGTAGAGCATTGGCGATTTCAATTGGCCCCGCCATAAGGCGCGGAAATTGACCGACAACAAAGCCTATCACCAGACAAATCAGCGCGATGATGATGGCTAAAAAGCAGGTGTAAAAACTGCCATGGGCGACGCGAGCGAGAATGTCTCTGCCCATTGAATCGGCACCAAATGGTAGCGTAAGTGAAGGGGATGATAAGCGCATATGTTCGATAGCAAACGGATCGCGCGGTAAACCAAACACGATGACCAGCACCAACAATCCAAGACAAACCCAAGGGATAACTCGTGCAGAGCCGGTGACTTGAATGCTGTTTTCTTTGGGCTGAGGTAGCGCCCCTTGGCGCAGTGCACGACCCAAAATGAGCGCTTTAATCACATTGACTACGATACCGATGGTAAAGGCGAGCGACAAAATCAGCAAAATACCCAATTGCAGTGTCGGTACATCTTTGGCAATGGCAGCTCCAAGGGTAGCGCGACCAATGCCCGGAATCGCAAACACTTTTTCCACTGCAATGGCACCACCAGTCAGTGATACCACGACTAAACCAACCAAAGGCAGAATAGTGGCTAACGCTCGTTTAAGTACGGCAAAAGTAATATGACGACGACTAATACCCGCCACGCTCCAAGTCGCGACCCAAGGTTCGGTAAACACTTGAGCAATCGTATCTGAGAGTAAACGACCTAGATAACCACCGGCAGGAATCGCCATCGACAGTGCAGGTAACACCGCGTAGTGAAACCCTTGCCAGCCAAAAGGCGGAAACCAACGTAGCCACACAGCGCCGATGAGCAATAATACTGAAGCGAGCAAAAACTCGGGTAGGGCGGTGAACATAACCGCGATAACCCCTTGGCTACGGTATGCTTGCCCACGTAGTCCATAGCGAATAGTGGGAAGAGCAAGTGTTAGGGCGATGATGACTGCCCCACAAAAAGCGAGCCCCATTAATGTCAGAGAGACACTTGCGGCGTTGAGCATACCCCCTAAAATTGGGCGACCAGACACCCAAGAGCCACCAGGATCACCTTGCAATAAACCGTGTAACCACTGTGTCATCAATGCCCATGGCCCTTGATCGAGCCCCAAAGAAGCGCGAATGGCATTCAGTGTCTCTTCACTGGGATTTTGCTCTGCAGAGCGTGCGCGTAGCAAAGCCAGTGCAGGATCTTGCCCTGATAACCAAGGGAGGAGGGCAACTAATATCACCACTCCCCCCATGGTCACTATGCGTGACCCTAGCGAAGTTAGGCCAGACCAAGCGGCGATTGAACGTAAAAAAAGTCGTTTCATGGTTACACGGTTCTTACTGCAATTAATAGGTTACGATTGCGAATTACTTGACGTTTTTGATGTAGGTATGGCTATCAATCAAGGTGCGTTCACGAGGATCGCGAATGGCGCCAACCACTCGTTTCGATTCGCCTTGGATCACACGCTCGTGCAGCATCGGAATGGCCGCATCGCTGGCCAAAATCAAGTTCTCTGCTGCCATGATCGCTTTTTGGCGTTCAAGCCCGGCTGGTAGACTGCCTGCGACTTGCAGTGCTTGGTCGATCTCTGGTTGGCAAAGCTGCGCAATATTAAACGATCCTTTACAGCTAAAGTCGCTGTACATGTACGCCACTGGATCGCCAGAGTCCAATACGGTTGCTCGTGACAAAATAAACGCATCGAACTTGCCCGCTAGCGCATCCGATTCGATTTGTGAGTATTCACGAACATCTTGTTTAACGGTAAAGCCAGCTTTGTTTAACTGTTGTGCGAGGTAAACTGCCACTTCCGGTAGTTCAGTACGGTCGGTAAACGTCGCCAAGGTAATCGTGATGCCTTTGGGATCTGCAGGTGCGACCGTGTGTTCAACGGGTTGGCGCAACTTCGCCGCCCAAGGTAGTGCTGGACCTAATAGACCTTGGGCAATATCAGCACGTTTTTCATACACATTATTGACGATTTGCTCGCGATTAATGGCTTCGCGAACCGCAGCGCGTACTGCAGGATCTTTCATCACACCGTAACGGGTATTGAGATACAGGGTATTGGTGCGTGGCATAGGCACTTCATGAACTAACGAAGGGTCAAGCAGTGGCGCTTGCGATACCGGAATGGCTTCAACAATATCGGCGTTATCAGTGCGCAATGCAGCAGCACGAGCGATACCATCAGGAACAAAGTTCACGTCAATTCCAGATGCTTGTGCTTTCTCACCCCAGTAATCGTTAAAACGATTTAAGGTTGCTGAACTGGTGCCATTGACTGCAGTCAGTACAAACGGACCGGTTCCGGCAGTAATTGGATTAATCACACCGTTTGCTTGGTAGGCATTCGGTGACAAAATGGATAATTGCGGGCTGGTTAAACGCTGCGCCAAAAGAGGATCAGGTTTTGAACTGGTCACGATAACGGCGTGTTCACCATCGGCCTTAATGGTAAGGTTCATGCCATCAAGAATACGTGGTTTTGGGGTTGCCTTAGCGGCCACTTGCAGTGAGTTGACTACAGCCTTGGCATTAAATGGGCTGTGATCATGAAATTGCACGTTCGGACGAAGTTCGAAGCGCCATTCGGTTGGTGAAATCTGTTCCCATTTTGTTGCGAGTGCCGGAGCCAGATTGCCAGCTTGGTCTAAGATCACCAAGGTTTCGGCTGTGCTCCAACGGGACAACTTAAATGCATCATCACTCAGCGGCGTTAACCCTGAGCGTGGTGGCAATAACATGGCTAGCTTAATGCGATCTTGCGTTGCTTCTGTTGTACTCGCTTGTGAGACGGGTTTGTCGCTCGTCGAATCAAAACAACCCGACAATAAAGAGGCAGAGATGGCAACGCTAAGCAATGGCCACTGCTTTAATAGTTTCATTGATACTTCATCCTATAAGAATTACAAATTACGCGGAGCGCCTTTCGAAATGAGACGTTTCCAGCTCTATGCTAGGTACCGCCTCCAATAATTGTTGGGTATATGGGTGCTGTGGCGAAGTAAGCACCGCTTGGGTTGGGCGATCTTCAACAATCGCACCATGGTTCATCACCAAAAGTCGGTCACATAGCCCCGACACAATCGACATATCGTGGGTGACCAGTAAAAGTCCCATGTGGTTTTGTTGGCACACCTCAAGCAACAATGTTTTTATCTGCTCACGTAGGGGTAAATCCAAACCACTGGTTGGTTCGTCAGCCAGTAGAAAAGCAGGCTTTACCATTAGAGCTCGAGCTAACGCCACTCGTTGTGCTTGTCCGCCAGAAAGTTCGCCGGCTTTTTTATTCAGTGTTTCTTCTGTCAGTCCAACCTGCTTTAGGGCGTGAATGAGTTCGGATAACGTCACTTCGCGTTTTTTTAGGCGTTGTACTGGTTCAGCCAATACCTTTGCCACACTTTGCATCGGTGGCAGAGCATTTTGTGGATCTTGCGGTATGTATTGCACCTGTTCGCGATACCAATTCAACGAATGCCATAAGCGTTTACGAATAGGCTCTCCTTGGCAGGCGAGTTGTCCCGAGCTGGGTTGATTAACCCCTAAAATTAGCTTGAGCAAAGTAGATTTACCGCTCCCCGATGCGCCAACCAGTCCCACGCGTTCGTGTTGAGTGAAGGCTAACGTGAGATCGTGAATGATAGCCTGTTGATTGGGCGTAAAACTGACGTTGTTTAAGGTCAAAAATGGAGTATCAGCGTTCATGCATAAGCCCTTGTAGCTGAATTGTCTGCGGTGATATGAGATAAACGGCTGCTCTTAACCGCTTGAACCAAACTTTGGGTATAGGGGTGTTGAGGGTAACGAAGTAACTGGTGCATCGGAGCCTGTTCAACAATCTTGCCTTGATAAATAACGATTGCCCGATCGCACAGTTCGGCTGCCACATTAATGTCGTGAGTAATGAACAGCAATGACAGTGGGCTGCCGTGCAAATGCTCATCGTGAGCACACAGGTGCTGCGGACCACAGCACTGTTTCAGCAGCTCAATGACCTGCTTTTGACTTAGTACATCCAGTGCAGTGGTTGGCTCATCTGCCACCAATACATTGGCACCACTTAATAAGGCTAGAGCGATGCAGAGGCGCTGGCGCTGGCCTCCAGATAACTCAGAAGGCAGACGAGATAACAGATCCGACGTTGGGTCAATGTGCATTTGCGCCAGTACATCATGCAGCTCATGATTGGAACGGTTTTGTGTACTGAGCGAAAGCTGTTTTCCCACGCTCATGAGTGGGTTTAGGGCACTGAACGTATCTTGAAAAATGGTCGCGACCCGGCCTTGCGGCTGGCGTGCTAATACTGGTTTTGCTGTTACATCAATACCATTGATGTTAATTGAACCAGAAACATCACAATAGGGAGGCAGAGTCCCGTTAATAGCTTGTGCTGTTAACGATTTTCCTGACCCTGACGCACCGAGAAGACAGACCCGCTCGCCTTGCGATAACGAAAGGTTAATGTTTTCAACGAGAATTTGTCCATTGATTGAAATGGATAGATTGTCAACGGTCAGTATTGAACGGCTTGAATCAATTGGCTGCACAGGGATTTATACTTTCTAATTATGTAATGTCAATAATGTTATAACATAACAAAATGATAGGAATGAATAAATATGAGGTAGCACTCTGTTACAATTTGACCGTAAATCTAACTCGTGTGTAGGGTCACTCCACCGGAGCCAAGTTTTGTTCATTGAAACTTGGCTCCGGTTAACTTCGTTCATAATAGTCTTCCAGTAGACAGGATTTAAAAACAGTTACTTAGAGGTAGGTATAATGCTTATGTTCTTACTTAGATAAGAATATATTCTGATCTGATCCATTTAATTTGATTTAAAAGTATTAAAGAAGTTTTGCCCCATTATTTTCTATTTTAAGACTTGAGAGACACATCTCTTTTCATAACTTTAACCTATATTTACTAATAGCAGATTATGAACATAGTTGAATTGCTATAAATGTAATATCGTATTCTGCAATTTGTAAGTACAAAGAAATATAACATCTATAGAACAGTATGTTACTGATATGGTGTCTGTATTTTCTAAAAATATTATGAAGATAATATCCGCTGAAAAGACACTGCTAGCTGTTTTATGTAGTAAGAATTAAGTTTATTTAACATTAAAAAGGGTCAAAATGAAGTTTAGTAAGATAACTATATCGTTGATTCTAGATGCATTTCTTTCAGGGTGTGCATCTGGACTAAATTCAATGCAGCAAAGAGAGTATGCTGCAATGGAAAAAGATGGTGTACTAATTAAAGAAAAAAATCCCAATACAGGAATGGCTTTGGGTTTATTGCCAGGTGGCGGGTCTTTTTATGCGCGTGAACCAGGTTTAGGTGTTGTAAATCTATTATTTTGGCCGCTTTCTGTTCTATGGGATCCCTTCAGTGGTAAGCAAAGAGCGGAGTCTATAAATTACGATGTTACCAAACATTATCTTAAGCAAGAGATAAAGAAAGAGATGAGCGAATTAGATGATAAGCTTGCATTAGGAAAAATAAGTAACGAGCAGTACATAGTAGAAAAAAGAAAAATTGAAAATAAATATAGCTATGAATAGTTACCGTAGTTTGTTCGTATCCGCCCCATGATCCCACAGGCCGTTTAGTTTCAGTGTGAAAAGCTCCAGGGAAGAAGTGAGTAGATACCAGGCTCTGGCTTAGCTAGAGCGTGTTGATCTTTGCTGCACATCTTTCATTCAGCAATACATCGGTAGCCACATTATCGTAAACGCCAGTGATTGTTATCAGCTCGTTATCTGCCGATTTTGTTTGAGTTTAATTTTTATTCAAAGCTGATATTTGTTTTTGAGCTTCTGTTAATCGCTCGATCCCTTTGATCTGTTTTCTTTCTTCTTGTGTCAGCTGGTTATAGGCTTGGCTCGCTTCCTCTATCTCTTTGCTGCTTTTACGCGTAATCTGGTTTGCCGCTGGTAGCTGATTCAACATCGCGTTGAATGCTGATACCGGAGTCCAACCTTCAACAAACACGCTACTTGCTCCATGTGGCGTAAATTGGGTTGAATTTAGCTGAGCTGTGCCTGATCCTTTTTGTATATTTCCCTGAACATCCCGACCAAGCCATGGGCGACTCAGTTGTGTGATTTTTTTTCTTTCCTGTTCTGATTGACGGCGTTGGCTAAATAGCCACTGGAAAGGATAATCGAGCTGGTACGCATATTTCCAGGTAGACATATGGTTACCACGGGTGAATGAGATCCAGTTTATTCCAGAGCCGGGGGTTGTATTGTCGTGGTTCGTAACTTCTTTCTCTTTGGTATTCTGTGTCTCCAATGGCAGATAAGGATCCCACTGAGCATGAGTCACTGTTACTCCTGCCGCTTTATAGTAGTCAGAAAGAGCGTTCCACTCACCGGAAGCCATTGAATCACCAGAGCAGCTATGAACCAGTATGTTGTCATCTGAAACCATGTAATACCAGTTTTGGTAATTGTGTTTGTCTAATCCAAAACCATTGAAACTGATAGGGTCATTTTCAGGTGTACGCGCAGGCGAGCCATTATTCTGGAAGTTTTTATTGTAGTTATTTGACCATTGTGAACCAGCAACGGCGATACCGGCAAAAAAGTTATCTCTTTGAGCCGCCATATTTAATAGCAGCATTCCGCCCATTGATTGTCCGGTACCATAAATTCGATCAGTATTGATGTAGCCGTGATATTTTTTCAGTATGGAATCTACCAGTTCCCAAACCGCGGTATTTGCTTCACTGGAAGACACTAAATCATTGGTTGAACGACGACTTTCTTCTATTTGCGGTACGACTATAATGGCAGGGTTTGACGTCTGGACTTTATCACCAGACAGTTTAACCGCTGCTTTTGAAGAGGTAAGTGCCGCCATAGGATCGGTATTATTGGCACCGGCATGTTCCATATGCAGAACCAGAGAAATATTGCCCTTGTGCTGTTTTAATTGCTCAGGGTCAGGAACATATATCGAGTATGGCAGTTCGAAGTCTTCGTATTTACCCGTATATTCACTGTAAGTATGAGTGGCTTTGAATGCACCATCGCCGATACGATGCAATGTCCAGCCGCTTTGGGAGTCAAACTGCGGCAGAATGATTGTGCTTTTATCCGCCGTAATCACGTTTTGCAGACCACCACTCCATTTATTTTTCTGTTGGGTGATGGTGTAGTTAACGATTTCTTTTGTCCCAGCTGTTATTTTCGCATCTTCCCCCTGGATATCAGAAATCTGTTTTACTCCGGCCATCATCGTTGAAGTATAAACGAGGTTTTGTGCTTTGAGCATATAAGCTGTATTGACCTCAAGGATGACATAGCGACCTGACTTTGTTCCGCCGCTTATGGAAGGCATGGGTTTATTATTGACATACACTTTGGTGATATGTCCTTCATTTCCTTTCACACTGTCGTTATCACGTTCAATCGTCTTATCAAAGCCATGCTGACGTTCCTGATAAAGTGCATAGTCAGTAATTTGATAATCATTACTATCGACAGACTTTGCATCAATCGGTGTGTTGTATTCAACAATGATTGCAGATGTTTTTGCCCCTTCAAGATCGACAAAACCATAAGATTTGACCGAAGTAATCGCATTGTCTGCTGAAACTGTTTTTTTAGCAGCTAGGGTATGACTGCCGTATAAGGTCGCGACAAGCATTAATGCAAGACCTGAAAATTTCATTATTCTTATTAAAACCTCTGATGGATATCTGTGCTAGATCGTTTAGATTAGACCAGAAAAACCTGTAATAGTTTAATTTATATGAAACTTTAGAGGTGGATTGGCAGATTTATAAACAGCAAAGCCGCTGCACGGAGAGGGCTGCGGCTGATGCTTACTTTGTTGTGGTAGTTATGGCGTAATCGCCTCTGCCTCTTCAAGTTTCTGTTCGTGATAGCGTTTTCCGCCACTCCAGCCAAAATTATCCACTGTGTACCCCCCCCAGCATTGCGTTTGTCGCAACGGCTCCGCCAAGGTCGCTTGGTAATTAAGGTACGACAGAATCGCTTGGTGATCACATGTCAGCTAAGATCCAGTTCTTTCGGCCAATGACCATCGATTTTATCGCACGCTCTGCTCGATTGTTGTCGATGAATAAGTGCCCATCATCCACATAACGCACCAACTTTGGCCATTGACCCAAGGTGTATTTAATCGCTTTACCCAGTGGGCTAGATTCGAACACTTTCTGTGTCGTGAGCCATTGATACAGGTCGTCCAATATCGGTTTGGCGTGTGATTGTCTTTCTGACCAACGCTCTTCGGCTGACGACGGTTTTAAGCGAGCTTCTAGCGCATAGAGTTTTTGGATTTTCGCCAGTGCGATATCCACTTTCCCAGTCTTGCCTTTTCCCTGGAGCTTTTTTGCTTCCATGAACTTACGGCGAGCATGAGCGAAGCAACCGACGTTTGTCACTTGAGTGAGACCATCGTACGCCGCATAACCATCGGTTTGCAGGTAACCCGAGTAATCTCCCAAGAAGTCCATTGGGCACGCTCTCGCGCGACTGTTTTGATAGTCGTACAAGACGATGTTTTTCATATCCGGTAAACAAGCTTGCGGAGAGTCAGCTCCTGAGCAGTAAAGCCACATGTAACTGCGCTTCTCTTCTTGTAGAACATTTAATGGGGTTTCATCGGCATGCACCACCACTTGCTCAAGTAAGTGCGTTTTTAAGGCTTGGTACAAGGGTTGGAACTTCTCGCTCACTTGGATAACCCAGCGAGCCATGGTGGTTCTTGATAAGTCGATGCCCGATTGTGTGAACAAGGTTTCTTGTCGATACAGCGGCAAAGCGTACTGGTATTTACCTAAGATGATATTGGCCAGCAAGCTTTCTGTGGCGAAGCTTTTCGGGATAATGCTCTCTGGCGCTGGCTGTTGGTGAACAGGGTTAGTCTCACCGTGTTGCACACAATGATGGCACGCGTATTTAGGACGAACGTATTCGATAACTTTGAGAACGGCAGGCGTGAACTCCAGTTTCTCGCTACGGTCTTCCCCGATTTGATGCAGAGAGTGTTGACAGCAAGGACACTGTTTATCGTGCTCGTCCAGATCAAGAACCACGGTTTCGCGAGGTAAGTCTTTAGGTAATGGCTTGCGTTTACCTCGGCGCTTTGTTGTGGTCGTCGTGGTCACCACTTCTTCGTCGACTTTCTCCGCTTCGCATTCCACTTCATTAAAGAAGTCGCCCTGAGCTTCGTTATACGGTTTTAACGCTTCAGAGCGTTTGGCGAACTGACGGTCAAGTGCCAGTTTGAACTGCTCAATTAAGGATTGGCGCTCTTGTTGCCACTGTGATTCTTTTTGCTGCCAAGCTTCTTGCTCAGACATCAACGCCTTCACCATCGCTTGAAGTTCCGCGATGTTTTGGCTGTCTGGATTGATGTCGGGGGTCGTCTTTTTCATGGTCGTTATTGTACTTAATACCGATAAAAAAGGCTTGGTTATCTGACTTTTATTGCCATTAACCCATTGTAAAACTGTCGATTTTTATCGCTTTATGGCCGATTATTGTGAAGCCAGAAAGCAGCCTGTCGAGGTCAAATTGCGTTAAGGTAAACACCGTATTTTTCTCTTGCGTGGGCCACTTAAACTTGGCTTTTTCGAGGCGTTTATACCAGAGCGCATAACCCGTTTGGTCCCAATACAACGCTTTGATTTTATCGCGTTGTTTATTGGTGAAGAGGAACAATGCCCCTGAGCCTAGCTCGAGGTCGGTTTCGGATTCAATCAACAGCGCCAGACCATTGATAGACTTTCTGAAATCGACAAACTCGCGGTATAAATACACCACTGGCGCGGTCATCATGCGTTTCATGACAAGGCTCCAATCAATTCTGCAAGATAGTGTGTCGGCGTGCCTTGAGGAATACTCAATTCGACGTTATTTGCTATCAAAGTCATGTTCGCCAACGACGTCTGGGTCACCTTGAGGCACGTAGTCTTTTCAATCATTTCGGCCTTAACGAAACCACTCTGATTCGCGGAATAGTTAACACTCAGCTTTTGCCGCTTGGCGTAAAACGTCGATACGCTAATGTCGTGCTTTTGGCAAAAAGCGTGTTGTGTGAGCGAACTGGCTTGGCATTGCTCAATCAGAGAAAGCCATTCTTGGTCGGTGCGTCGTTTGTACATATCACATCTCCTTTGGATTGGAGATGTGATCATAGAGTGGGCAACGGGTGATTAGAATGTGGTGTTTGTGGTGCGCTTACGTTTGTTCAGCTAATAAGTCAAATTAAGCCGACCCAATTACGCGGTGTTTGCCTTTATGCTTTTTAGCGTAAAAGTATACCTTCGACTATTGGTCGGTTGATTTCCGGCATTATGTTAATTGATGAACATCGAGGATGTTCACGACGACACACTCTATCATCGATGTTTAACAACCATATTGTAATTAGTTTTTGAAAAGTTTTTTCAAAAAAACTCAGGCAGGGGCAATATCAAACTTCAACGTAGAAATGCGTGGATATATACGATGAAAAACAGTAGATCTAGTTTATTGAGCTTGGGTGTCAGTTTCTTAACCGCCGCCTAGGGCTTTAAATAAGTTAACCTGCTGTATCCGTCGGTTGGATGATAGAAACGGCGTAACTTTCACGGGCATCTAACATTGCGCGTTGGTTATTCAGCTGTTCGTTACTTTGGTGGGCTGTAAGGTTATCAACCAAACTGTAAAGGTGAGTGTTCCCGTTAAAAAATATGTAGATTTTTATTGTGTAAATTGTTGGTATGAATTCGTATTAGCTTTCTATATAGTTTTATTTTTATATTGCCATTGATTTGATCAATTATTCATTTCGTATCAACGGCCTAACTACGGAAATATATTAGGGATATCATGAAAAAATTGTCACTAGCCATTGCACTTGGCTTGTTAAGTAGCGGTTGTGTCACTACGCCTCAAAGTTCGGATTCAGCACAAACCATTAGCCCGAAAGTGCTCATCGTGACTATGTTTGGCAGTGAAGCTAAACCTTGGTTAGAAACGAATACATTCACGCATAGCTATCATATCGCTGGTCTGAGCGCCGAATACCCAGAACTAAAATGTAATGGCAAGGGTATCTGTCTTGTCACCACCGCGATGGGATATGCCAATGCAGCAAGTACAATGAGTGCCGTTGCTCTAAGCCCACAATTAAATCTACGCGACACTTACTTTATTATTTCTGGGATCGGTGGTGTGGATCCAAATGACGGAACGCTTGGCTCAGCGAATTGGGCACGTTATGTGATTGATGGTGGCCTCATTCATGAAATCGACTCACGTCAGATTCCGCAAGATTGGACATCAGGTTTGCTGGCTTTAGGTGCCACTAAGCCTAGCGAAAAAGCTAAATGGAGCGCAGGGACTGAAGTCTATAAACTTAACGACGCGTTGGTGAACAAAGCCTACAAATTAACTGCGAATGTTGCTTTGAGTGATGGGGAACAAGCACAAAAATATCGACAGCAGTACAAGGCGGGCACTCCTGGAGCCCAGACGCCAAAAGTGTCTATCTGCGATACTCTTTCTAGTGATACCTATTGGCACGGTTCGGACATAGCTAAGTCAATGCAGGCATATACCACGATGGTTACTAACGGCAAAGCAAACTACTGCACGACGCAGATGGAAGATAATGCCAGCCTAACCGCTCTAAAACGAGGGGCTGAGTCTGGGAAGCTGGATTTCAACCGAATATTAGTGATGCGTACCGGTTCTAACTTTGATCGAGAAGCCCCAAACCAAACCCCAATTGAGTCGTTATCAGCAAAATCAGGTGGATACATGCCAGCGGTAATCAACGCTTACCGAGTTTCAAACACCCTAGCACAAAAAATTGTAACTGACTGGCCACATTGGGAAAATGGTGTGAAATAGCGATTAATAACGGATTAGAAAAGTCATCCTGAATAGGCTCATTTAGCGATGACTTTTTTATCCGACATCGCGATGGCTAAATTGGAAATGCCCCATCATCAGCTAGGGTAAACGTTCATATTTTATTAATGAACGTTTACCCTACAAAAAGTAATATTCCTTCCTATTAACTTATCTTAGTACGGTGTATTTTTCAGAACTTGGGAAATACGCTGAATTGCGGTGACTAAATCCTCTGGGTCTGCATTGGTAAAGTTGAGACGTATTGCGGATGGTGGCTCAGCTGATGTCGGATAAAATACGGGGCTTGGGACGACTGCAACTTTATTCGCTAATAATTCATTTGCTAATTTGTAGGTATCACATTCTGGGAGGGTAACCCAGACAAACATCCCGCCTTCTGTTGGAGTGATTTTGCATTCATCGGGTAGATAGGCCTGTACTGCCCGAAAGATAGTGTCATAGCGAGATCGATAAATAGCACGTATATTTTCCAGATGTTTAGGAAATTCAGCATGTTGTAATAAACCAAGTATTATTGCTTGTATAGGCGTACTAGAGTGTAGGTCTGCCCCTTGTTTAACTTTTAATAGCGGTTCTAAATAACTCTGCTTTCCGCTCACAGTCCCAAACCTCAGACCTGGAGATGCTATTTTAGATAGTGAACGCAGCACAATAGAGTGGTCTGGGCAAAAGTCAGAGACTAAAGGAAGGGGCTCACCAGAAAAACGTAATTCTCGGTACGGAGCATCTTCAATAAGCACAACATTATATTTGATGCACAGTGTTGCGACTTGGTTGCGTTTCTCAAGTGACCAACATACGCCCGTTGGATTATGAAAATCCGGAACCGCATAAAACATCTTGGGTGATGTTGTTTTAAAACATAATTCTAATTCATTGATATCAGGTCCGGATTCATCCTGAGATACGGTAACCAAATTAGCCTGTGCTAAGCCAAAGACTTGCATTGCACCGAGATAACAAGGTGCTTCCATAGCGACGGTATCGTTGGGGTTTACGTATGCTCGGGCAATTAAATCCAGGCCTTGTTGAGAGCCAGTACACGTCATCACGCGATGTGTTTCTGGTAGATTATATGTTTGTGTGAGGTGAACAATTAATGGCTCATACCCAATGGTTGCACCATATTGAAAGACATCAGTCATTGCAGTAAGTGCTTCTATAGCGGGTTTCATTAAATGGATAGGGAATGTTTTTTCATCGGGTAAACCGCCTGCAAGTGAAATAACATTTTTATCACTGGCAGCAGCAAGGATTTCACGTATATAGGAAGATTGTATTTGTTGGACTGAGTAGGCAGTTTCCATATAAGACTCAAATTTTGTTGTGGTTGGTCTGAAAATAGTAATGACTATTGGCAAAGAAGGTCGGTCCATATATGCTCACTAACATGTCCATTTATGCTATATATCTCTACGCTATGAATAAGCTTCAACAATCAAGAATTAATGATGTGCTTTTCTATATCCATCAGGATATCAGTAGAGATTTGACAGCTCGTGAGCTTGCAAAAGTTGCGTCTTATTCAGAGCAGCATTTTCATCGAACGTTTCAACGTGTGGTTGGTGAATCGGTAAATCAGTATATTCGCCGTATTCGTATGGAATATGCGGCTAACCAGTTTATGTTTGATCCGCAGGCAAAGGTTATTGATATCGTGAATAAGAGTGGCTTCAGTTCCGCTTCATCATTTAATCGAGCATTTAAAAGTGTATTCAATATGTCGCCAAAGGAATGGCGTAACCACGATTTACAGATATCAGATAAGCCATACCTGAAGGATAAAGAAATTGCGTTGGGATATGAGCGCGTAGCGAATCATGATTTGCCCATGCCAAAGATAATTGAAGTGCCAAGTCGTATGGCTGCTTATGTTCGCCACACGGGTTATAACCGTTCTATTTCAAATGCCTGGCTATTATTAAAAGCGTGGGCGATGACGGAAGGTCGTGATTTTTCCGTTCAATATGGATTACATCATTCGAATCCTGCATGGGTGGCGTTAGAGCAGTGTCGTTATGTGGCATGCATTGAGATAGAAAGGCCGATTTCAGTGCGTGGCGTGGTCAATCAATTTGTTATCCCTGGTGGGCTACATGCAGTATTTCCTTTGAGTGGGATTTATGGTGAGCTCTTACCGAAGTTGAGCTTGATATTAGAACAATGGCTACCTGAATCCGGCTTTAAATTGCGTTCAACTCCGGCATATGTTCACTACATTAAAAATCATTTTCTCAATCAAAACGAAGAGTTTGAACTGGATTTCTATTTGCCTATAGGGTTCTTTTAGTTACTTACACACTTTTGATAGGGCAATTAGCATAGCGAGTGATTTGTTAGTTAACGAGGATATACGCCCTATCTTCGTCTCGTTTTCCAGTTCCTTTTCATCTCAGTTTCTTTGATTTCACTTATAAGTTTTCTCCCGGTGTATTTCGTATCTATCGCTGTGTATGCCGCTCTTTCCTCTGCGGCCAGGATGCTGTCACCGGTAAATCTTACGAACACCGCCGGGCTTGGGGGGCTCATCCAAAGGACTCAATTAAAGACAAAACCCAATTGGGCAAAAAACGAATGGTGGGGGTTACTGATTTCATAATAGGTATGACAATACACAAGCCCTGTGAGATCTCGCCTTTTCTCAATAATCCCATCAATAGTGTCCTGCAGACAGAATTTAGGAGCCGTTATTTCTCAAAGTAATTCCTCCAAAACAACACCAGCTTCACCATTGGCAATTCTTTGAAGAAGGCCATCCATTTCTACTTTTTCATCGATTGAAATTTCTTTATTTTTAATGGATTTATTTTTATTAATGCTATTCTCATTAGCAATGATTTGATTAGACATATTATGCCCCTTATAAAAATTAAAATTAAGGTGCACTGAACATAGGTATTATTTTTAGGATAGATAATTAAGGGAGATTACAGAGAGAAACTTGCTAGGGATGACGCTGGAAAACTTTCTTTATATTTTATCTTGAAACAACTCTTTGTCAGAGCAAGTGCCACTATATAGGTTTATTTAATTAAAGATACCTTTATTTTCAATTTAGTTAATCCGTGTCAGTTTAGAGTTGTTGTGACAATCTAGCTCAGAATCTGTGGATGGAAGAGTAATGTCCATCAACGTGCTAGTTAGATCTTCGCTGACACGAAAATGCTCCATTTTAACCCTGTTAGTTATTTAGTATGAAGGAAGTGTAGCAGGATTTATTTGACCCAATTTTAATAATGCTACAGGTGGTTAATACCCATGAGTCAGAAGGATTATATAGGGAAAACTCTAAAACTGTGGTCAATTTTTATTGATCACTTTCTCATGCCATCATGATAATTTTCATATCTTGCTGTAATGGCATTATTGTATACACAAACCGCACAATTTTTGTTGAAGTATCGGGCTTAGATAGTTGACTTTTCTGACGCTTAGACTTAACTCACTTTAGGTTAACTCCAAAAAAATAATCAGAATTTGCCGGGCCAGAAGCTTGATACATCAATATCGTAGTTTATTTTCGGCTAGTGAGGGAATATATGTGGTTTAGTAAAAAAAAGGATGTACCCACTTCAGAATTAGAAAATCAGTATGTATATGATTTAAAATTAAATATGAATGCTATCATTAAGTATACCGCTTTTATTGTTTTCAGTCCTCAAGGTAACATCACTTTTGCTAATGAGTTGTTCTGTCATGCTGTAGGTTATGAATTTCGTGAGATTGAGGGTAAACATCATTCAATATTTTGTTCAAAATCGCTTAGTTCGAGTACAGAATACCAAAAACACTGGGAAGAACTAAGAGCTGGTAAAAGTATGAGCGGGGTATTTGAAAGAGTAAGAAAAGATGGTTCACCTCTTTTTATCTCTGCTGATTATTTTCCAGTTCAGGATGAAAATGGTAGCGTCATCAGAGTAATTAAAATCGCAAGGGATGTTACAGAAGAAACTCTCCAAAGAAAATCTCAAAAAGCAATACTACATGCACTTGATCGTTCCCTTGCAGTGATAGAGTTTAATCCTGACGGGACTATTATTTCGGCTAATGATAACTTTTTGACAACTGTAGGTTATCGTCTTGAAGATATTAAAAATCAGCATCATAAAATGTTTTGTTCAGAAGAGTTTTACAGAAAATACCCTAATTTTTGGAAAGAATTAGAACAGGGAGAATTTAAAACAGGGCGGTTTAAACGTAGAAATGTAAATAATGAATTAATTTGGTTAGAGGCTTCTTATAACCCTATTTATGATGATAAAGGTAAAGTTGTTAAAGTGATAAAATTCGCTTCTAATATAACAGAAAGGATTAACAATGTCCTTGACTCTATTGATATGGCATCAAGCACATCTGAAGAAACATCGGCTATAACTAAATTGGCAGTGGATATTTTAACTGAAGCGGTGAAAACATCTGAAAATATAGTAGCGGAAGTCAAAAAGGCGAGTGTAGTTGGTTCAAAGCTCATTACTCAGTCTAAGAGTATTGATGATATAGTTACGACAATTCAGGGGATTGCAGAGCAGACTAATTTATTAGCATTGAATGCGGCAATAGAAGCTGCACGAGCAGGAGACAGTGGCCGTGGTTTTGCAGTAGTGGCTGATGAAGTCAGGCAACTTGCCAAACGGACAGCTGAAGCTACGACTGAGATCGCTACTGTTGTTCACAGTAATAACGATATGATAGATGAGATGGATAGTAATTTATCTCAGGTGAGTGGTATCGCTATTCAAGGACAAGATAGCATTAGTGAAGTACAAGAGGGGTTAGCCCAAGTTAGGCAAGGTGTCGAAGATCTTGTTCATTCAGTTCATAGATTAAAACCATAGCCAGAATGCGCATTTAACGCATTTTCTCTTAGCGAGATGGAGAGATATATCAAACGGAACGATTACTCGCCGTTGTAAAGGTGAGTGTCCCCATTAAAAAATAGAGTTTTGGAACTGTTAATCTGATATAAGCATTTAAGGCACTGTTCTAAAACGTTTTTTTTCAAAAATAAACTAGAAATACTGTTCTTAAGCTTTAATAACCGACACCCAACTTGCACCTTGTCCGCACGGGGAGGTGGCTTGGTGGGTTAAGTTGCCATCAGAAGGATTAATGGCATATAAACCAGTAACGTTGGCATGTTCGCCAGTGACAATTAACCACTTATCATCCGGTGTAATTGCGATACTTCTTGGGCAGGTTTCTACCGTAAAACGAGTAACAAAACGTATCTGATGTTCATTAACATGAAAGAGTGATACTTGGCTTGAATTGCGCTCGGTGGTGTATAGAAACTGTCCGTTATGCGTAATCTGGATATCTGCGGCCCATATTCGTTGGTGAGCGGCGTTATCAGCGATGCGATTTTCTGGCATTAACCCAGGCAATAAACCAAAGTGATCGAAGGGAAGAATGGCCTTCTGTGTCACAAAGGAAAGGGGCTTGTTATTTTCTGATTTTCCTTCATTTACGCTGTAAACAAAGACTTTACCAGACATTTCCGTTAAAACATACAAGGTCTTCCCTGATGGAGAAAAAACGAGATGACGAGGCCCTGAACCTTGGGGAAGTGGCACTTCGATTTGTTGAGAGAATTCAGGACCAGTGTGCGTAGAATAAGGCATGACTTTAACGGTATCTGAGCCTAATTCGGTATGAACAAACCAGCGCAGATCAGGGCTGATTTTTATCGCATGTGGATGCTTACCGCACGAATGCGTTATGGTTTCTTGATTTGATGGATTGCTTACATCCAATCTCGCCAAGAGGTTATCATTAAATGACACCATCCAAATCGTGTTTCCATCTGGTGTCAGTTCGATATTTGCCATGCTGGCAGGTAAAGGAAAAGTGTTTACTAGCTCAAGACCTGAATTGTTGATTTTGTAAGCCTGTAATTGGTAAGGCTTAGAGCGGCTAACAACATAAAGAAGCTCAGCGCGTTCATCTATCGCCATAGGCATCACTAGCGGTGCCGCCTCTATGTCACTCACGCGGGAAAAGAGTTCATTGCAGCTATCAGCCCGTTCACTCCCTAATCGGTAGCAACCGATGGAGTTGGATTGGGCATTTGAGACGAAAATATGAAAAGGCATAAAATTACCTCTAATGGCCCAATAGATTTGCCAGCAATTACATCATATTGAGGGAGTGGTTTCTGTGGATAGTGAAAGGATTTTAATAAAAACCACAGCTTAGAAAGTTGTTAAGCTGTGGTTCGTTAATGAATTATGGGGATTTTAGGATTGTTGGAAACGGAATTAACGACGTTTGGTTTCGCGTTTTTTTAGTTCAAATTCGAACTCTTCTGGATAGAGCACAATGCCTTCGCCTTGTTGATCAGGGAAGACAATAATAGACAATTCGTCGTCTTCTAGGCCGGGAGTCCAGCGGCTTTTCCATTTTGCTGTTGAAATGGCTTCAGGAGTGAATCCTTCCCACTCATCGGTTGCCCATTGTTTGGCATGCTCTTCACTTGGCCACACGGGAACGCAGTCTTCATCGTCGGCGCTCAGCAACACACTGCCATGTTCGTCGATCAGTAACCAGATCTTTAGATCGCTTGCGACGGTTTTGAAAAACAGATTCATACGTTCAGTTGGATCTTTAGGTAGGTTATCTAGCGCGATATTTGCTGTCATTTGGGGCCTCAACATCACATCAGTGAATGATCATTATTTAGTGGTGCTATCTTATCAATAAAGCCTCTATTTGAATAAATAATTTCCGTAGTAAGTGAGTGAGAAATTATAATTTTATATATCGTGAATGGTAATATTCAAATCCCCAAGTAATCCCAAGGTTATGATTTGCCAGATTTAAAAATACGGTGAAATGTATTTAACGCTGTCACTTTTGCATTGGTATGGCGTTGCCACTTTTCATTGCTCGCAACCAGCCATTTTTGATGAGCATTATTGAGAATAGCTTGGCTCACAATCGCTTCTCGTGGTTCATGCTCCATTGCGAACTCTTCGGTTTGGTTGTTGGTTGGGTTAGTAATAGTGGTAATCGAGGCGCAGCCAATAATACCAATATCTGCATAAAATTGGCCGAAAAACTGACTGATAGACTCGCCGACAATATCTTGATCCTTAGGGCGAATCATTCCACCGGGAACCCAAGTCTCAATATGGCTGTATTGAGATAAAATGTGGGCGGCTTCGAAATTGTTAGTGACCACTCTTAGTTCAGTGTGATTGTAAAGTGTCTCAGCAATCAGGGCGATTGTGCTACCTATTCCCAAGAAAATGGTAGAGCCGTTGGGAATTAATGGCGTGACTTGCTGTGCAATCGCTAGTTTTTCTTCTCGATGAGTCTCTTGTCGTAATCGATAGCTTTGATTACTCAATGTGGCAGGTGCCCCCACACCGCCGTGATGGCGGCGAGCTAAGCCAAAATCGCATAAACTGTTAATATCTCGCCTAATTGTCTGTGGGGTGACATCGAATTGTTGCGCTAGATGTTCGATAGAGCAGTAATCACTTTGCTGGATTAACTGCACAATCTGTTTTTGACGGTGACTTAATGACGGTGCCGAGTCGTTATCTAACATCACCGCCCCCTAATCTTGTTTCGCTTCGAGATAACTCTGTGGGGTGTCGGTAATCATCATATCAACGCCCCAATTCCAGTAACTTTTAACGAGGGCAGGAAAGTTTGGCGTGTAACAGTAAATCTCATAACCTTGCGCTTTTAGCCGACGTGCTTGTGGTTTAGTTAAAAAGCGATAATCACAGTGCACACTGAATGCATCGATTTCATGTAATGTTGCTTCTGCATCTTCAGGGATCTCTTGCCACAAATGGCCGCGACGGATCGTTGGTAGATGTCGTTTTATCTCGATTAAAGCGCGAGTATCAAAGCTAGAAAATAACAGCTGCTCTGGATTGAATTGTTTGTCGATGATCAGTTGGGCGACTGTTTCACATAGTGTTGGTACATCATCACCAGGACTGGTTTTTAGCTCGATATTAATGGCAATAGAATGGTTTTTGGTAAGAGATAATACGCTCTCCAAGGTTGGGATTTTTTCACCGCGAAATGTGTCGCTAAACCACAGCCCAGCATCGAGAGATTGCAGATCGGCTAACGACATTTGCGTCACAATACCACTGCCATTAGTACAACGGTTAACGGTTTGGTCATGAATCACCACCGGGATACCGTCTGAAGAGAGCTGAGTATCTAATTCAATCCACGGAACTCCAAATTCAATCGCTTTGAGAAAGGCGCTCATGGTGTTTTCTGGCGCTTGGCTTGATAAGCCGCGATGTGCGGTTATTTTCATTTACTGCTCCATTATGTTCATTTCTATTTTTTAAGCAGCATTGCAGGTATTTGTGACTCTTATATGTCATTAAAGTGAAAATGTAAGATGTTCAAATTGATACATTTCTGTCATTGAAACGTCATCCCCACCTCTTAGTGTAAATGGCATTCATCTTTTTCATGCGCTGGTTTTTACCACAACAAAGATAACCATAGGGAAACGGATAATGTCCATAAAACATCTGACAGGCTTAGCAGTTGTTGCTGCATTGTTGAGTGCTCAAGTACAAGCTAAAACGGAAATTGAATGGTGGCATGCCATGGGGGGGGCCTTGGGTCATAAGGTTGACCAAATTGCGGCAGACTTTAATGCAAGCCAATCACAATATGAAGTAAAGCCGGTGTATAAAGGCTCTTACTCAGAGACTATGACCAGTGCAATAACGGCTTTTCGTGCTCATAAACAGCCAGCGATTGTTCAGGTGTATGAAGTGGGCACGGCAACCATGATGGGCGCGAAAAAGGCCATTTATCCTGTGTATCAATTAATGCAGGATGCCCATGAAAAATTCAACCCTAACGCTTACTTAAGCGCTGTGACGGGTTACTACACAACGAACGATGGCAAAATGTTATCGATGCCATTTAATAGTTCTACGCCTGTGATGTATTACAACGAGGATATGTTTGCTAAAGCGGGAATTAAAACACCGCCCAAAACATGGCAAGAAATGGATAATGTGGCGAAAAAACTTCAAGCATCTGGAGCGAAATGCGCATTAACCACTACATGGCAATCGTGGATTCAAATTGAAAACTTTGGCGCACGTAATAACTTACCATTAGCGACTAAAAACAATGGCTTTGGCGGGCTGGACACCCAATTTGAGTTCAATGCGAAACCGTTTGTTAAGCATATTGAGCGTTTAGGTCAGTGGAGCAAAGAAGGGCTGTTTAAATACGGTGGTCGTCAATCGGATGGTTTGCCGCTGTTTTATAAACAAGAGTGCGCCATTACCATGGCATCTTCGGCATCTCTTGCTGGTATTCGTGAAAACATGAAAGGCGTTCACGTTGGTGTTGCTCAGCTGCCTTATGATGCGAGCATCATTCGCTCGCCGAAAAATACCATTATCGGTGGTGCCTCTCTTTGGGTGCTACGTGGTCAAAATGATGATGTGTATAAAGGCGTCGCTAAGTTCTTTACTTATCTTTCAAGTGCCAAAGTTCAGGCTGACTGGCACCAGTTCACCGGCTATTTACCTATCACGAAAGCAGCTTATCAGCTCACCAAAGATCAGGGATTCTATCAGAACAATCCTGGTACCGATGTTGCTGTTTTACAAATGAGCGCTGGCACACCAACGGCGAATTCGAAAGGCATTCGTTTTGGTAACTACTCACAAATTCGTTCGATCATCAATGAAGAATTAGAAGGCGTGTGGTCGGGTAAGCAGAGTGCTCAACAGGCATTGGATAATGCGGTTAAACGCGGTAATCAACAGCTACGTCGTTTTGAACGAACTCAACATTAATGGTGAATTTATCCGGTAGGTAAGTCGCCATTGGGTACTTGCCTACCTGTTTGTTTTTAAATGGAATTATGATGTCTGCATCTGTTTATTTTAAAAATCGCTGGCTGCCGTTATTGCTGATTGCTCCGCAACTTGCGATCACAATGGTGTTTTTTATTTGGCCAGCAGGGCAAGCGATCTTTCAATCGACTCAGCTACAAGATGCGTTTGGCATGGGCAGTGAGTTTGTTGGGTGGGAAAACTTTACCAATTTATTTCATGACCCCCATTACTTGGAGTCGATCACCACGACATTAATCTTCAGTCTCAGTGTGGCGGTATTGGCGCTGGTATGTGCTTTGATCCTCGCGATGTTTGCTGAACATGTGGTGCGAGGTGCTACGGCTTATCGTACTTTATTGATTTGGCCTTATGCCGTTGCTCCTGCGGTTGCTGGCGCATTATGGCTATTCATGTTCGATCCGACCATTGGTTTAGTGAGCGGGTTGCTGCAATCACTCGGTATGGATTGGAATCCAAAATTAAACGGCAGTGATGCGATGTGGATGGTCGTGATTACTGCAACATGGAAACAGATCAGCTACAACTTTCTGTTCTTTCTTGCTGCGCTGCAGTCTGTGCCAAAGTCTTTGCTTGAAGCAGCAGCGATTGACGGTAGTGGACCAGTAAAGCGCTTTTTCACCATTAGTTTCCCACTGATTTCTCCAACCAGTTTTTTCTTACTGGTGGTGAATTTCGTGTATGCCTTTTTCGATACTTTCGCCATCATCCATGGCATGACAAAAGGCGGGCCGAGTGATAGCACGTCTACGTTGGTTTACAAAGTTTATCGTGATGGTTTTATCGGATTAGACCTCGGTTCTTCCGCTGCGCAATCAGTAGTGTTGATGATTTTGGTGGCTTTATTAACCGTGGTGCAATTTAAATATGTTGAGAAAAAGGTGGCGTACTAATGGTAGAACAACGTCCTTGGTTTAATGTGTGTTGTCACCTTGTGTTAGTGCTTGGCATCGTATTGGTGGCGCTGCCGGTTTGGGTCGCATTAATGGCAACCACGCATGCCAATGGTGATTTTGGTACTGGCGCTCCATTATGGTTTGGTGAGCTGGGGCTGAGTGTATTTAGAAATTTATTTACGAGCTCAACTCATATGAGTAGCAGTGCGGTACCAGTTAGCCGCATGTTGTTGAACTCTTTTATCATGGCTATCTGTATCACTATTGGTAAGTTGGTCATTTCTATCATGTCGGCTTATGCGGTGGTGTTCTTCCGTTTCCCTTGCCGAATGTTGGCCTTTTGGGTGATTTTCTTCACGCTGATGTTGCCAGTTGAAGTACGCATTATGCCCACGTTTGAAGTGGTCAGCGATCTGCACATGCTGAATTCTTTTGCTGGGTTGACGATTCCTCTTATCGCGAGCGCGACCGCGACCTTCTTATTCCGGCAATTTTTTATGACCATACCTAATGAATTGATTGAGGCTGCACGTATTGATGGTGCGGGTCCAATCAAGTTCTTTTTCGATATTTTGCTACCACTCTCTCGCACGAATATCGCGGCACTGTTTGTGATCACCTTCATTTACGGCTGGAACCAATACTTGTGGCCACTTCTTATCACAACGGACACGCATTATTACACCATCGTATTGGGCATTAAGCAGATGCTGGATGTGAACGATGGGGTAGTGGAATGGAACAAAATAATGGCGACAACGATTATTGCCATGCTACCGCCAGTGCTGGTGGTGATTGCAATGCAAAAAGCGTTTGTTAAAGGTTTAGTGGATTCGGAGAAATAAATGTCTACTGTCACTCTTACAAATATTGCAAAACGTTACCCCAACGGATACCAAGCGATTTCACAGTTAGACCTTGATATCGAAGATGGCGAAATGGTGGTGTTAGTCGGGCCGAGTGGTTGTGGAAAATCAACCTTACTGCGCATGGTCGCTGGCCTTGAAGAAATCAGTGATGGCGTGCTCACAATTGATGGACGTCAGGTGAATAACGAAGAGCCAAGCCAACGGGATATCGCGATGGTATTTCAAAACTATGCGTTGTATCCGCATATGACGGTCTACAAAAATATGGCTTATGGGCTTCGTAATCGTAAAACACCGAAGGCAGAGATTGATCGTTTGGTTAACGAAGCTGCCGAGATGCTTGAACTTAAATCGTTATTGGATCGTAAACCTAAGCAACTGTCCGGCGGACAGCGCCAACGAGTTGCGATGGGCAGGGCGATTGTTCGCCAACCTAAGGTGTTTTTGTTTGATGAGCCTCTCTCTAACCTAGATGCCAAGTTGCGTGTGCAGATGAGGCTTGAAATCAAACGCTTACAACGCCGACTTAATACGACCTCTATTTATGTGACTCACGATCAAGTAGAAGCGATGACGTTAGCCGACAAATTAGTGGTGTTAAATCAGGGGCATGTTGAGCAGATTGGATCTCCGATTGACATTTATCGTCATCCTGCGTCCATTTTTGTCGCTACCTTTATTGGTTCTCCTGCAATGAATATTTTGGAAGCTACATTACTCGATTACGGCGTAAGAATTGGACCTTGGTTACTACCTATTTTTCCAACCAAGCCAACTTGTTATGTGAAAATTGGCCTGCGACCAGAGCATCTAAAAGTCACACAAGATAATCCTGATTTTTATGTTGAAGTAGAAATGATGGAAGCCCTCGGTGCTGATTTGTTGCTCTATTGCACAATGGAAGAGCTGCATTCTCAGCCGCTAGTTGTTCGCGTTGCTGGCAATTGTGATGTGGAATTGGGGCAGCGTCTTGGTATCACCATCGATTTAGATTGCATTCATCTGTTTGATAGTGAGACAAAAAAGCGAGTGGAGTTTATTGTACGAGATGAACCAGTATTAGAGAGAATCAATGCCTAAATTATTGACAGATTGGTCGTCACAAGCGGCAAAGAGAGTAACTTGGTTGTTTACTGATGTTGATGACACATTAACATGGCGAGGAAAACTACCAGCAGAAACGCTCGATGCAATGCAGCAGTTGAGTTTAGCCGGAATTAATGTGGTCCCCGTGACAGGAGCCTGTGCGGGGTGGTGTGATCAAATTGCTCGTTTATGGCCAGTTCATGGTGTTATTGGTGAGAATGGCGCCTTTTGGATCACTAAGCGTCAGCAGCAATTTCATCATCATTACTGTGTGCCTTTTTCTGAGATGCGCAAGCGACAACGGTATCTTTTAGAGCAAGTTAAGCAAGTTCTAGCATCCTATCCAGGTTTAACTCTGGCTAATGATCAGTCTTTTCGTTTTTGCGATGTAGCGGTCAATATTGCTCAAGATCGAACACCGCTTAGTGTTGAATTGATTGAAGAGTTACTCCTTCAGTTGCGTCAGCTAACGGTATTTGGAGACCCTGTGCAAGCCACAGAAAGTTCGATTCATATAAACGTTTGGACTGGGAACCACAGCAAGCGCTCTTCGAGCCAATCCTATCTTAGTCAGGCGTTAAATGGAGAAGTTAATCAAGGGGAAGTCGCTTATGTTGGCGATTCTTGCAATGATGAACCGATGTTTTCTTGGATTAACAATAGCGTAGGCGTCAATAATATTACGCCATATCTGCCTAAACTAGCGTGTCCACCCCAGTATATGACGAGACAAAATGGCGGCTACGGCTTTGCCGAATTGGCGCATTTTTTGTTGTCTGCGAAGGAGTGATTTATCTTTTAGCTGGTTCTCGTTGGTGACGCCCAAATATTACATCTTGAGGCCATTGAGATATCGGTAATAAAAGAGCATAAAATAGTGCGCAAAATGTCACCTTTATCACGAAATCGAAGAATAGATTTACCTATATTCAGCTCAGTGAGAGGGCATACCTAATCACGAAGTGTTCGGCATGGATGCTTTGGAAACCGAGGCGATAGCAATAAAGCCAGAGGTTAGGTGTTCAAAGATGTCGGAGGTGGATATGAAAATACTTTTCATCTTATTAGCTGCACTCGCTTTTACGATTGCCAGTTACGCATAGTAAAAACGTGTTACCAACATGACAAGTTAGCCTGAGTAGCAAGTGATATTGCACTCAGGTTTTTTATTGCTCTATAACCAGTCACTTTTGAATTCTGCATCTCGAGGATATTGGGTATATCAAATTGCAAATTTTATAATTTAGTTCTGCTTCAATAATTATGTGTGAATGATTAATCCATTACAATTAATTNGTGTAAGGTATTATTTTCGTTATATTTTTAGATAATATTATTTTTATTATGTGATTTTTATTGTATTGTTATTTCATTTTTTGTGAATTTTTGACTTAGTCAATTATCTGTTATTTAGTGATATTCGTTTATTAATTAAAAACTTCTATATACATTACACATTTAAATTGTGTCAGCATTTATTTGAACCGATTTAAACTAGTGGTATATAAATGAAATTTAATATTTTTAATAAAGCAGTGAAAACATTTGGCATATTATTATGTGCCTGTACTATTTCTAATTCAGCAGTCGGGTCGATAGAAGTCGCATCTTCTGCTATTTCACCGGCCATTCTTAATGGTGTTGATACTGATTTATCGACAGTTCCTTATCAAGTTCGATTAACGATTCAGAAAAGCTCGGATTCTGGATCTAAATATTATCTATGCGGTGGTTCTATTATTGATGATGGGGTTGTACTCACAGCGGCTCATTGTTTAGAGGATGAGGGAAGCTACGCAACGACCCGAATTTATATTTACTATCTCGATTATTCAGATTCTTCAAACCCTACTCAGCAGGTCGCTCAAGCAACCGTAGGCGAATTTGAAGTCAATCCTAACTGGACTGGTTCACTCAGCGGGTCTCATGATACCGCGGTTATCTATTTGAGTAGTGATGATTTTGCGAACGCAAAGAAAATTAAGGTGGCAGATAGCGATGAGATGGAGGCAATGTTTCAAGAATTTTCGAGTTCTTACGTTGCGAATCAGGATAACAGCACGAACGTTATGGCAAGCGGTTATGGCAAAGATGAAGATGGCGTTACTGGAACGTTGCAACGTGTATTGTTAGCAGGAATTCCAACGGACACCTGTGATTCACTCTCTTCTGATAATGTCTCTGGTAATAATATTATCTGTGTTCAAAGTCCAACCACAGATACCAATTTTGGCATCTGTAGTGGTGATAGCGGTGGTCCTCTGGTGTGGCAAGACCCTGACCATGCTTCGGATGACGATTATGGTATTCGTCTTGTTGGGGTAGCTTCTTATGTCACAACGGATAGTGGCTCGTGTCGACTGAACGGCCAGTATTATTATGGTGGTTATACCAGCATCAATTTCTTCAAATCTGAGATCAACAATGCGGTATATAACCTTAACGGTGGAACGAACTACGATATTAATTCGCTCAGTTTAAGTTACGCCTTTGATTCTAACCCGATGGCATTTACTAACGAAACCTTAGCTCAAGATAGTGATTCGTCTACTAAGTCGAGTAACACGTCTACCGATAGTAGCAATTCAGGCAGCGAAGCTACCTCAAGTGGTGGCGGTGGCAGTAACGGCTGGATCGTTTTACTTGTACTTGGAATGGTCACAATGATTAGACGTCGTTGTAATCACTAATCGACCTAAAGAGCGAATAAAACTTGCTCTAGGCTCTTTGATAAGGCTCTGAATCCTGAGGTCATTAGGAGATACATATAAAGTTAAGAAGCCATAAGGGCTTCTTAACTTTTTCTGAATAATAGTCACTATAGAGATGACAATCATGTAAGTATTCATTTGCTAGTGTTTAGTTTCTATTTTTAAATAATGTTACCGGTATTTAAATTGTAAATACTTATTAATGGGTATATTTAATTT
>NZ_WEKT01000044.1:0-45333 GCF_009874545.1 Vibrio eleionomae
ATATTCAAAAAATTTTTTCACTATTTTTTAATGTTAAAAAATGACTTTTTTAATAACATTTGAACGTTATGCAACACCATGTATTACGCGGGTTTCACGCTCATTTGGTCGCACAAAAAAACAGCACCATTTCTCCGGTTTTTTCAGCTCATATCCAAATGTCCAACTTGATGCACCAACAAGATGTGGCACACAACGTGCACGATAAACCACCAATGTCATAAAGTCGGGCCAACTCAAATCGCCCATTGGTGATCAACCAAAAGGTTTGAGTTGAACAGGATGTATGCCCATTTCCAATGAACGGAGATCGTTATGCTTACGAGAAAATCGTTGCTATCCCTCGCTATCGGTACATCACTGCTAGCAAGTTCTTATTCCAGCTTTGCCGAGATTAAAATTGGGGTGGTCACGTCGAGTACAGGCCCTATTGCACTCGTCGGAATTCCACAGAAAAACTCTATCGATTTACTACCCAAATCGGTGGCGGGCGAAAAAATTACCTACCTGCCTTTAGATGATGGCAGCGACCCTACCGCGACAGTGAAAGCGTTCAAGAAACTCATCAGTGAAGAACATGTCGACGCCATCATTGGCCCAAGTGGCTCTGGCAATGCAATGGGCGTGATTCAATTTGCGGCTGAGTCGAAAACGCCTATGTTGGCGCCAGTAGGCACCGCAGCCGTGGTATTGCCCATGAACGAGCAGAAGAAATGGGTGTTTAAGACCACCCAAAATGATGACTTAATTGCATCAGCGCTCGTGGATCAAATGAAAGCTTCCGGCATCAAAACACTCGGGATGATCGGCACTGCGGATACCTACGGGGAAAACTGGTCCAAAGTCATGAAAGGCCTAACCGAGAAGGCAGGAATCAAAATCGTCGCCGATGAACACTTCCAACGTCAAGACACCTCGATCACCGGACAAGCACTCAAAGTGTTAATGGCCAATCCAGATGCAACTCTTATCGCCGCACCAGGCAGCTCTTCAGTGATGCCTGAAACAACGTTGAAAGAACAAGGCTATACCGGTCAGATGTATCAAACTCATGGCGCAGCTTTGGATTCCTTCTTGAAGTTAGGTGGTAAAGAAGTTAACGGAACCATTCTTGCTGCGAGCCTCATGTTGGTTTTGGATCAAGTTCCAGACAGCCCAGAAAAGCAAGTCGCGCAAAAATATGTCGATGCGTACAAAGCCAAATATCAAGTGACGCCACCTACGTTTGGTAGCAACGTTTATGACGCGGGATTACTGCTACAAAACGCAATTCCTACTGCACTGAAAACCGCAAAACCGGGGACGGAAGCCTTTCGCGTTGCGCTGCGCACAGCGTTAGAAAACACCAAAAATCTACCGGGTACGCAAGGGGTATATAACATGAGCCCAGCAGACCACAGCGGTTTTGATGAACGTGGCCGAGAATTGATTCAAGTGAAAAATGATCACTGGGTCCTGCTGAAATAATACGTCGCAAAGACACCAGCAACCGAGTTGAGTGAGCACAGGAACGCTCAATCCATTGTGCTCTTAAAACCCAACTGAATGAACAATAACAGAAGGATGCGTGCAATCCACGACATCCTCAACACTGAAGTGCACTACTTCAGCGTCACACTTCAAGGAAGATACCGAGGAAATCAGGCGTATGAATTTTCAGATTGCTGTACTGCTCGGACAGGATGGAATAACCAATGGCGCGATCTACGCGTTACTCGCAATGTCGATCTTACTGGTTTTTACCGTCACCCGAGTTTTACTTATCCCATTAGGGGAGTTTGTCACCTATGGCGCACTCACCATGGCGATGATTCAAGCCAATAACACACCAATGACGGTTTGGTTATTGGTGACCTTTACTGTGATTACTTGTGTGATGGATCTCTACACTATGAAATCACAAGGATTTAACCCCAAAGCACTGCCTTTCATGGTGGTCAAGTTATCGTACGCCGGCTTAATGCTGCTTGGCGCTTACACTCTGCCGCTCGCCAATATGCCAATGTTTATCCAAGGCGTTTTGACTCTGGGACTGATTGTTCCTATAGGGCCGATGATTTATCGCGTCTGTTTTCAGCCGCTGGCTTCTGCTCCCTCACTGGTATTGCTGATTGTTTCTATTGCGCTGCATGTAGCGATGGTTGGGGTTGGACTGCTAATGTTTGGTCCCGAAGGTGCCCGCACCGAACCGTTCTCCAGCAGTGTATTTCGCCTGGGTAATATCATGCTCAAAAGCCAAACCCTTTGGGTTATCGCGGCGTCACTTTGTTTGATTGTGATGCTGTTTATCGCCTTTGATCGCACCTTGTATGGCAAAGCGTTAAAAGCGACAGCGATTAACCGCACTGGCGCACGATTGATTGGCATTTCTCCTGATTTTGCTGGCAAAGCCACGTTTGGGTTAGCCACCTTTATTGGCGTTGCTTCCGGCATCCTTATCGCTCCAATTACCACTCTTTATTACGACTCCGGTTTCGTGATTAGCCTGAAAGGATTTGTTGGCGCCATCATTGGCGGCTTAGTCAGTTACCCACTGGCGGCCTTTGGCTCAATTGCCGTTGGCTTGGTCGAAGCCTTATCGATGTTTTGGGCCAGTAACTACAAAGAAATCATAGTGTTTATGTTGATTATTCCGTTCTTAGTTTGGCGCTCAATGCACGGCCAACAACTCGAGGAGAACGACGGATGAAATTGCGTTTAATCATTGGCACCTTATTGGTTGTCGCTATTGTAGCGCCGCTGGCGCTGCCAAGTTATCAAGTCACTCTGTTGAACTATATCGGTCTTTATAGCTTAGTCGTATTAGGTTTAGTGCTACTCACTGGAGTGGCGGGCATGACAAGCTTTGGCCAAGCGGCCTTTGTTGGCTTGGGCGCGTATACCACCGCTTACCTGACCACCAGCGAGCAATTACCTGCTTGGCTTTCATGGACAGCGGGATCACCATGGATCGCTCTGATCGTCGGTTTGGTTCTGACTGCGGTTGTGGCACTACTCATTGGTAGCATCACATTAAAACTCTCTGGGCACTATTTACCTCTCGGTACGATTGCGTGGGGCATATCCCTCTATTACCTATTCGGTACATTGCCTGCCATGGGCGGCCACACTGGGCTTAGCGGTATTCCATCCCTAACCCTGTTTGGCATCAGTTTGAAAAGCAGTGAAGATATGTTTTATCTGCTCTGGGCCCTGCTGCTGGCGGCTGTACTGATTACCGCTAACTTGCTTAACTCCCGTGAAGGTCGCGCGATTCGCGCGCTAAAAAATGGTCAGCTGATGGCCGAATCCATGGGGATTAATACCTTTCGCTCGAAAATGATCATCTTCTTAATCTCGGCCCTGTTCGCTGCCACGTCTGGCTGGCTCTACGCGCATATGCAGCGCTTCGTCAACCCAACACCATTTGGGTTAGGCATGGGAATCGATTATTTATTTATGGCTCTCGTTGGTGGTGTGGGTCATGTTTGGGGCGCGATTTTGGGAGCAGGCATTCTCACCATGCTCAAACAATGGCTGCAAGATTGGTTGCCAAGTATTTTGGGCAGCGATGGCCAATATGAAACCATTATTCTTGGTTTATTGATTGTACTCTTGATGCAAAAAAGCCCCGAAGGACTCTGGCCAAATCTGCTCAAACGCTTACCTGCAAGCTGGAAACCATACACTAAAAAAGCCCAGCCTACCGCCAAAACAGATTTATCCAATGCCGCGCCTCTAGATAAACGCTCACTGCCAACCAAAGGCACCAAGGTACTCGAAGCAAAGAACATCACCCGTCGCTTTGGTGGCTTAGTCGCAAACAACCAAGTGAGTTTCACCCTTTATTCTGGCGAAGTATTGGCCTTAATCGGCCCTAATGGCGCAGGCAAAAGCACTATGTTTAATCAGCTTTCGGCGGTCGATACGCCAAGCGATGGTGACGTGTATTTTCTTGGCGAAAACCTCAAAGGAAAAACCGCTCGTGAAGTCTCTCATATGGGAATGAGCCGTACCTTCCAGCACGTCAAACTGATTCCAAGCATGACGGTACTAGAAAACGTCGCTCTCGGTGCGCACCAACGCGGACAAAAAGGCGTATTAAGTGCTGCATTTCACTCTGAACGCCAAGAAGAACAGCAGATTTTAGCCGAAGCCAAATACCAACTTGAACGAGTCGGGTTAGGTGAATACCTCTACCACGAAGCAGGCAGTTTAGCCCTTGGCCAGCAACGGATTTTGGAAATTGCACGGGCGCTCTGTAGCGACCCATGCGTGCTGCTGCTCGATGAGCCAGCTGCGGGGCTGCGCTTGCAAGAGAAACAAGCACTGAGTGAACTGCTTAATAAACTGCGCCAAGAAGGTATGGCGATTTTACTGGTCGAACACGATATGGATTTTGTGATGAATTTGGTCGATCGCATTGTGGTTATGGAGTTTGGCGAAAAAATCGCAGAAGGATTACCTGAAGAGATTCAAACCAACCCTGCCGTTTTAGAAGCTTACTTAGGAGGTGCCGCATGAGCTTAGTTACCCCACTCAATACTCAACCGGCCTTATTAAACGTATCGAATTTATGCGTTTCGTATGGCCAAGTGGATGCGTTGCACAATATCGATTTATCACTCAAAAAAGGCCAATTGGTGACGGTGATTGGCCCTAACGGCGCAGGCAAAACCACCCTACTTTCCGCCATTATGGGCATGCTCCCGTCGCGCGGCACGATTCGCTTTGACGGCGAGAATCATGGTCATGCATCCGTAGAAGGGTTAGTCAGCAAAGGCCTTGGCCTCGTACCTGAAAAACGCGAACTGTTTGCCTCGATGGCCGTGGAAGACAACCTCAAACTTGGCGCATTTCTGCGTTATCGCAAAGGGGATGGCAGCTACAAAATCACGCTGGAAGAGATCTACAGCTTGTTTCCTCGATTATGGGAACGCCGCCACCAACAAGCGGGCACTTTATCGGGGGGTGAACGACAAATGCTCGCGATTGGTCGTGCCATGATGAGCCAACCTAAATTATTGATGCTCGATGAGCCTAGCTTAGGTTTAGCACCGCTGATTACTCGCGAGATATTCAAAATATTTAACGACTTACGCAATCAAGGCGTATCGATTTTGCTGGTCGAGCAAAACGCTCGTGCTGCGTTAAATGTCGCGGACTACGCCTACGTTCTAGAAGGGGGCAAAGTCTCATTGCAAGGCCCAGCCCATGAACTCGCCAACGATTCACGCGTGATTGATGCTTACTTGGGTATTGCCAGTAAACACCAAGAACGCTTAACCGGTTAATCCCCTACTCGCATTATCCGATTAACCCATACTTTATCGAGCACGGTTGGTCTTCGTGCTCCTACATCACACATCTAGATAACAAGGAAGATACGATGAGTAATGTCACACGCCCTGAACATATTTCTCAAGCTGAATGGGATCTACGCATTAAACTCGCTTATTGCTACCATTTGGTCGACTTTTTTGGTTGGACCGAAACCATCTTTAACCATATTTCTGCACGCCGCCCAGAAGTTGAAGGCGAATATCTCGTTAATCCATTCGGTTTAAACTACACCGAAATCACGCCAGCTAATCTCATCAAAGTGGATGTAAACGGTAATAAACTCGACGACTCACCATACGATGGTAACCCGGCAGGTTTTGCACTGCATGGTGCTATTCATGGGGCTCGCGAAGACGTTCACTGTGTCATTCACACCCATACCAATGAAGTCTCTGCCGTAGCAATGAAAGAAGATGGTTTCTCGCACGATAACTTTTATGGTGCACAGCTCTATGGTCGAGTGGGCTATCATACCTTTGAAGGGATCACGCTATTTGCTGAAGAAAAATCTCGTATGTTGGCTAGCCTAGGGGATAAACACGTTTTAGTCCTGCGTAACCATGGTATTGCCGTGGGTGAATACGATATTGAACGTTGTATGTTCCTACTTTGGACAGTGCAACGCGCAGCAGAAATCCAACTTGCCGCCGGTGCGATGGGCGGCAAAGATGTCATACTTCCTGAGGCGATTGGTGAAAAATGCGCGGGATTAACCAAAATGCTGGTGGACGAAAGTGGCTTTGCGGATAAATGGTTTGCCGCCATGGCACGTAAAATGGAAGCAGAACGCGGCGCCTGCTGGTAAGCTCCCACACCATTAAACAGTATATAATCGCGTAATATATCTTCTCTGGAGTGATTCTGCGTTACGTACCACTCTGGAGGAGTTTTGTTCGCTTAGCGACCTGGTTTTGTGTATTATTTTGACCGGTTTCAACGCTGTTGATACGACATTACGGATCACGATATTTTACAAGGCTGTTTAATGACTCAAAAACCTCGTCTGCCAAGAAGTCAGCGCTACAATCCATCTAGTGACGATTTTCATAAAGAAGACTTTCCTTTTTACTGGCTTGCTCAAGTTCATGGTCGCTACTCACAAGCGATGGAAAAAGCACTTAAAAAAGTAAACCTAGATATTCCTCGCTGGCGCATTCTCGCCACTTTGAACCAGGAAGGTCATTGCAGCATTTCTCAAATCGCAATGCATTCCATTGCCAAGCTTCCTACCGTGACAAAAATCGTGCAACGCATGAAAGATGAAGGCTTAGTCGAAAGCCAAATCAGCAGCGACGATGGCCGAGTGACTGAAGTGATGATCACTGAAAAAGGCATCCACGCTCTCAACGAAATTCAAGACACTACCGCCCCACTCTTCAAACAAAGCTTCAAAGGCATGACCGAAGCACAAATCAAACGCTTAAATAAATTGCTCGAACAGCTGTTTCATAATTTGCCTGAGTAGGTGTGCCCAAATAGCACCGCGTTAGCAACTTTAGGTTTAATAATGATAAAATATTCGCATCAGAATTAACGAGTAACTCTATGTTTATCCATCATGTTAACGGCATCGACTGGCTGGTGATTACCGCTTTCGAAGAGCTAAAACCTTTATTTATCGAAGATGCCGGTGCGATTCCTTCTTGCTTCTCTATCACCAGCGAATTGAGCCTGATCGATCAAGCCAAGCGCACTTATGGATATTTGCCTGCACTCAGCGGCATAATCACCGACACCGGAACGTTCCAAAGCCAACAACTTGAAGAAGATTTAAACCCACAACTGGCCTGCTTAGTTGAAGGCCGTGGCCGGGTATTTATCTATCACGGCGGCTATGTTGCGTTTGTCGATGATGAGCAGACATTTATTACCCGCATGAACTGACATAGTTCAGGCCAATTGAGTAGAGCATGAGATATTTAGTGTAAATAAAGTTACTGTAAAAAAAATTACAGTAACTTTTTTTACACTAATTAAAACCATAAGGCAGTCTTCCGGTATTAAAGATTGTCGATTTTTACTAGCTGCCAATTTCGAATATTGATTCTGCTAGGTTTGAATACTCCAACACCAGCCAACAAAAAAAGCACACAGTGGATGCCATCTGTGTGCTTTGTTTTAGAGATATTGTGTTTGCGAAAATCGCTAGGTTTTGATTAGTTAACGCTTACATCAAAACCGGTGAAGTATTTCTTAGCAAGACGGGTAACGGTGCCGTCGTCTTGAACTTCTTTGATAGCTTTGTTGAGTTTTGCTTTTAGCTCATCGCTGCCTTTACGCAAGCCAAAACCGATGCCGCTACCTAGGATTTTTTCATCGTTCAGTGCACCGCCAACGAACTCGTAATCTTTACCTGCTGGTTTACTTAGAAAACCAGATTGACCCGCAGCAGCCATAACTAATGTGCCATCAACACGGCCCATTGCCATGTCTGAGTACACCATGTTTTGGTCTTTATACGCGGTGATAGTCACGCCTTTTGGTTCCCAGTGAGCTTTGGCATACACTTCTTGGATTGAACCCTGTAAAACACCGATGTTTTTACCACGTAGTGATTCTGCGGTTGGTTTTAAGTTTTGACCTTTACGCGCAATCAGCTGAGTCGGAATACGATAGATTGGGTTAGTGAAATCAATCGCTTTACCACGTTTTTCTGTGATATTCATTGCGGAGTTGATTACATCAAATTTTTTCGCATTCAACGCTGGAATCAATGAGTCAAAGCTGTTTTCTTTCCAAACGCATTTTTCATTCATGCGCTCACAAATCGCTTTACCTAATTCAATATCGAAACCGACCAATTGGCCCTGAGCATTTTTACTTTCAAACGGTGGATATTCAGCTTCCAAGCCATAACGCAGCGTGGCAGCAAAAGAAGAAGTCGTTGCCAACAAGCCTAGAGCAAGCATCACTAAACGTGCTTTTTTCATAAGTATTCCCTTGATATCAATAATGATAAAAATTAATAAAATATCCGGTTTTTTAATGCCGGTAATTGTTGTCGACTTTGATTTAATACGGCGAAATCAATGTCTGCTTTTATAACACCTTCACCGTCTTCTTGTACTGCCAATACTTTGCCCCATGGGTCAATGATCATGCTATGACCAAAGGTTTGATTGCCATTTGGATGAAAACCCGTTTGGGCTGCAGCAATCACAAAGCATTGGTTTTCAATAGCGCGAGTGCGTAATAACAGTTCCCAGTGTGCCTCACCTGTGGTGTAGGTAAAAGCAGCAGGAACCGTGATCAGTTCATACCCAGACTGGTGTCGATAAAGCTCTGGAAAGCGTAAATCGTAACACACAGAGGGTCTGACTTTAGCAAAAGGTAATTCAAACGTTTGAATCTCTTTGCCCGCAAGCAGCGTATCCGACTCTTTGTAACTTTCTTGGCCGTTATCGAAGCCAAAGAGGTGTACTTTGTCGTAACGTCCAACCTGCTCTCCTTGAGGATTAAACAGTAAGTTGGCGTTATAGATTTTGTCTGACGTTGAGCTTAAAAGAGGCACAGTACCTGCAGATAACCATACCTGTGCTTCTTTTGCTATTGCTTGTAACTCTTTTTGAATAGGACCTAGTTCTGCTAACTCTGCATGGCTCAAGCGCTCTTCATCACTTGCGCCAACAAAGCAGAAGTATTCGGGCAATACCACAAACTGACAACCTTGTGATGCCGCCTCAAGCACCCACATACGTGCGCGTGCAAGATTCTGCTCAACCTGATCGCCACTGTTCATTTGAATGGCTGCTACCGATACTTTCATGAAGCGTTATCCCTAATCAAATCGAGCCTGACAAAGCGCAGCTGCGCCAGACTTAATCGTTGCGTCGTCTTTTGCGAATGAAAGACGAATCATTTTATTATCAGTGCTATCAGTGTAAAACGCTGATAGCGGGATAGTTGCCACACCTTGTTCTTTTATGAGTCGGGTGACAACATCACTGTCTTTCTCTTGGCTAAGATGGCCATAGCTGGCCAACAAGAAGAAAGAACCACTGCTAGGTATAATGTGAAACGGACTGTCTGCCAAAGACTCTATCATCAGATCGCGTTTATGCTGATAAAACTGACCGAGGTGAAGATAAGTCTGGGGATCTTTCATGTATTCAGCAAACGCATATTGCATCGGGGTATCGGCAGCAAACATTAAGAATTGGTGCACTTTCACCACTTCATCCATCAACCCTTGCGGTGCAACGCAGTAACCTACACGCCAGCCAGTGACGTGAAACGTTTTACCAAACGAAGAGATAATGACACTGCGTGCAGCCAGTTCTTCATGACTAGCCATACCACAGTGAGGTTGCTGATCGAAAACGATGTGTTCGTATACTTCATCAGAAAGAATCGCGATATCCGTGTTTCTGGTAATTGCAGCAAGCTCATCAAGATCTTGTTTTGATAACACCTGACCCGTTGGGTTATGCGGTGTATTTATGATGATCATTTTGGTCTTGCTACTGATGGTCGCTCTTACTTCATCCCAATTTATTTTAAATTCTGGTGCAACCAGTTTGAGTGGGATTGGCGTCGCCCCCTGTAGACGCACAATAGGTGCGTAACTATCAAAAGACGGCTCGAAATAAATCACTTCATCACCAGGATGAACTAAAGCAGAGATGGTTGAGTAAATCGCTTGGCTTGCACTTGCAGTGACCAATACTTCACTGTCTACGTCATAACAACGCCCGTAAACATTCTGTACTTTTTCTGCAATACGTTGGCGCAGCAGCTCATAACCCGTCATAACAGCATACTGGTTATGATTGTTTTCCATAGCTAGCGTTACCCCTTTGATTAACTCTGAATCACAAGCAAAATTAGGAGCGCCCTGTGAAAGATTAATCGCATCGTGACGACGAGATAACTCACCAATAACAGAAAATATAGTGGTACCGACGTTATCCAGTTTAGTGCGCGATGTTACGGGTGTTTGAATCATGAAAACCTCTTAACAATAACCATCATCTGATAGTTCAGAATGGGATAATTTACCGTGTTCACCGTTGTCACGAGTAACGAAATCTTGTCATAATAGGCATGAGAAAAACACATAGCTGGTGAAATGACCATGTCACGACGAACTCCTCCCTTTAATGCTCTCTATGCTTTTGTTATTACGGCAAAACATTTGAACTTCACCCATGCAGCTAACGAACTGTGTGTGACGCAAGGTGCGGTGAGTCGCCAAATTGCCACCTTAGAAGAGTATTTGGGCTTTACGGTATTTCATCGGCATGCGCGTGGTTTATCTTTGACAACGCAAGGGCAAGAGATTTTACCTGAGTTACAAAAGGCTTATGAGCGCTTACTCGCAGTGACCGAAAAGGCGTGCATGCAGCGCAGTGAAATTCGCCTCAAAGCACCAACTTGCTCAATGCGCTGGCTAGTACCAAAACTCATGGCTTTCCAAAATGAGAAACCACATATTCATGTTTCTCTGACCACAACGACTGATCACGATGTGAATTTTCGTACCGAGAATTTTGATGCGGGCATTGTGTTTCGTACTGCTCATGGAGAGCAAGGTCATGCGGTAAAATTATTTGATGAGTCAATCGGCCCTGTGATAGCGCCACATATTGTGCCAGCAGGACGTTCGATTAACTTAGATGACTATACGCTCCTTCACCCGACTCAAGATCAAACGGATTGGTCGTTATGGTTTAAAGAAACCCAACATGAAAAGCCACAATCTCATAAACATCAATACTTTACGACCATGGATTTAGCGATCAGTGCAGCGGTGCAAGGCTTTGGTATCGCGATGGCCGATGTTCATCTTGTGGCGGATGACATTCGGATGAAACGCTTAATTGCTCCGTTCGATACGCAAATAAAAACCGGTGCCAGCTATTATCTGGTACACCGGTCTTCTCATCAATCATCACAAGTACTAGATGAATTTATTGAATGGTTTCAAAGTGATGAAGCAAGTTTAGACACATGATGCATTGCTGCAATAGTTTGCTCAGTTGACACACTCATTGGCATGTTATCCATGTCGCTGGTTGCAACGGCAGCGGCACACACTTGAGTAAGTTCTTCTTCAGTAAGATCAGCAATTTCATTTAGTGTCACTGGCACACCACATTTTTTAGCCAGTTTGATTTCTTCAATGATCTCTTCGTCTGAGCGTTCTTCTAGTGAAAGTAAACACAGATTACCAAAGCCCACCAATAGACCATGACCAAAGTGGCGCGTTTTATCAATCACAGTGAAACCATCATATATCGCATGAGCGGCAGCAACGTGATCGCCTACTCCCATCGTTGATGTTAGAGCCGCAAAAATAAAGATGGCATCCATCACTTGCTCTAAAGCAAATCCCGCTTCTTTACGATTGACTTCAGCGACCGCTTCTTCGCCATATTTCGCGATCACGTCATAACACAATTTGCCGTTACTGAAGGCAGACATGTTCAAGCTACAATCAGGGGCTTTTGATGCAATGGCTCGGAATTCATAAAGCTTCGCCAACGTATCGCCAAGACCCGCCGATAACCAACGCACAGGAGCATCAGCAATCAGTTCGCTATCTAATACAACAAATTCTGGCGCGTTACTTAACATGTAAATGTAATCGTAATGGCCATTATCGTGATATACCACAGAGACTGATGAGTTAGCTGCGCAGGTTGCGGCAATCGTTGGAATGGTTGCTGCTGGGCAACCTACACTTTCCGCTACTGCTTTGCCCATATCGATCGCTTTACCACCACCCACACCGATGATGACATCCGCTTTAAAATCACGCGCTTTCGCTGTCAGTTGATCAATATTGGTTTGTGATACTTCGCCGCCATGCCAATGCTGTTCAACCACAAAGTTGTGCTCCGAATGTTGCGCTAGGCATAAATCAAATTTAGGCATAAAGCTTGAGAGTGCACGCTCACCACCAATGATAAATAGGCGTTGACCACGTGTAGCAACCGCAGGCAAAAAATCGTTCAAGGCACCTTTACCACGCAATACATGGGCAGTAAAAGGCAATTTCATTGTTGTGTTTGACATTTATTATATTCTCAATTTATTCGTGGTTAATTTACTGCTGGGCGGTGCTGCTTGATGATCTCACAGCTTTGCGTCATCAACGCTTGTTCTTCTTGAGTTAAGTTAAGCTCAAGGATAGTTTGCACGCCATCTTTGCCGATAACACAAGGAGTGCTTGCATACACATCACTTTGGCCATATTGACCTTTTAACATGGTAGAGCAAGGGAGAACACGCGCATCATCATGGAAAATAGCGTCAATCAATTCACAAGCTGCGGTACTGATACCAAATTCAGTAGCTAATTTGCCTCGATAGATATCCCATCCGGCACCAATCACTTCTTTTTGCAACGCAGCGAAATCTAGCCCTTCAAAACGACCAGAACCATCTTGCAAGCATTCTTCAAGTGATACTCCCATAAAAGAAATATGACTTTTTGCGACAAATTGACTATTGCCGTGTTCACCTAAGCAATACGCTTGAATATAACGAGGAGAGATGCCCGTTTCTCGAGACAATGCAGCTCTTAAACGTGCAGAATCAATCAATGTACCTGTACCAATCACAGACAACCCGGTTAACGCATGCATGTATTGGGCAATCACATCACATGGATTGGTTATGGAAATCACAATACCATTGAACTGAGTGGCTTTAAGCTTAGCCGCGACATCGCTAACGATACTAAGGTTATTATCCAACTCTAACAAACGTTCTTCTTCTACAATTGGACCGCTGGCACTTATCACCACAATGTCGGCATCATCCAAATCGGCATAATCACCACATGTTACGGTTAAACGGTGCGCACCAAATGCTGCACAGTCTCGCAAATCAATGCGATGACTCTCAGCTTTTTGTACATCGGTATCAATCAAAACCAATTCATCACAAAGTCCTTTCGTAACAAGGTGACTCGCAACGTGAGAACCAACACGCCCTACCCCAATCACTGCTACTTTTCTGGTTTTGATACTCATATTCTTTCCCTGCCTTATATATACAGTTGTACGGCAACTTAGATGATCACTCTCTGGCTGAGTAGCGAATTGTTATCATAGTAGCCATGAGAAAAAGTCAGACCTACCTTAACGGCTTGAAGTAGGTACAAAAAAGCCTGACAACATGGTCAGGCTTTTAGAGAAACAGCTGTCGGCAATATCGATTGTATTACTTCAGCGCCCCTGATAGGAATTGTTGTAAACGTTCACTTTTCGGATTGACGAGCACATCATCAGGATTGCCTTGCTCTTCAATCTTACCTTGGTGTAAGAAAACAACGTGGTTCGATACGTGACGCGCGAAACCCATTTCGTGAGTCACAACAACCATGGTTTTTCCTTCTTCCGCTAATTGCTGCATAATTTTTAGTACTTCACCCACAAGCTCAGGATCAAGTGCTGATGTTGGTTCGTCAAACAGTAGTACTTCAGGCTCCATCGTCAACGCGCGAGCAATCGATACACGTTGTTGTTGACCACCAGAAAGTTGTGCTGGGTATTTTTGGCGAGCGTCTTTATCAATACCAACCTTATCTAAATAGGCTTCGGCACGCTTAATTGCTTCGGCTTTTGGCATTTTTAATACATTAACCGGAGCAGCAATTACGTTCTCTAACACTGTCATGTGTTCCCATAGATTGAAGTGTTGGAACACCATAGTCAACTGTGTGCGTAACTTTTGTAGCTCTTTGTTGTTAATGACTTTTAGCTCACCATTGCTGTCCTTCTCCATTTTGATTTCTTCACCATTCACAAAGATCTCGCCTTTGTATGGTTTTTCTAAGAAATTCAAACAACGTAGGAAGGTACTTTTACCTGAACCAGACGAACCAATGATACTGATCACATCGCCCGCTTTCGCTTCTAAAGAAACGCCTTTCAGTACTTCGTGATTACCATATTTTTTATGCAGACCGTTTACGGCAAGTTTTGTGTTATTCATCATGGGCCTCACTATGCATTCTGTGACGAGGGAGCTAAATGCTTCAACCAGCGTTTTTCTGCTCGTTTAAACAAGCTAATTAAAATTAGAGAAATCATTAAATAGATAACCGCAGCAATACCAAATGCGTGGAATGGCATGTAGGTTGCAGCGTTAACATCACGAGCTACTTTTAGAATATCTGGAACGGTTGCAGCGAAAGCCAGAGATGTCGAGTGAAGCATCATAATCACTTCATTACTATAAGCAGGCATTGCGCGACGTAGCGCTGATGGAATAATGATTTTTGTATACATCGACCAAGTGCTAAAACCGTAAGCACGCGCAGCTTCTACTTCACCCGCTTTAGTTTCACGAATCGAGCCAGCAAAGATCTCTGTAGTATAAGCACAAGTATTTAATACCAGCGCTAACAAGGTACAGTTGTAACCACTGCGGAAAAACCAGTTAAGGAACTCACTCGCGCGTACAAAATCTAGCGTGTACACACCTGTGTAGAAAATCAGCAGTTGCACATACAGTGGCGTACCACGAAATACATACGAGAAAATCCATACAGGTACAGAAATCACTTTGTATTTAGAAACACGCGCAACAGAAAGTGGAATCGAGATACAAAAACCGATCGAAACTGATATAACCAGTAACCACAACGTAACCGCAACACCACTCCATTTGTATCCATCTGTCCACAGGAAGGCTATTCCATATTGTTGGAGAATATCGATCATAGCTGCGCCTTCTTATGTCCAGTTGAAAATACTTTACCTAACCACCAGAACACAACGTTGGATACAGTAGTAAACAGCAAATACAACACGCCCGCTACGCAGGTAAAGAAAAAGAAGTGATAGGTCCCTTTACCAGCATCTTGGGTGACTTTAACAATATCAATTAAACCGATAATCGACACCAAAGCAGTCGCTTTCATGGTAACCAACCAGTTATTGGATAAGCCGGGCAACGCAAAGCGCATCATTTGTGGGAAGATAATTTTGATAAAGACTTGCCACGGAGTGAAACCGTAAGCAACACCCGCTTCGATCTGACCTTTAGAAACAGTCATAAATGCGCCGCGGAAGGTTTCGGTGAAATATGCACCGTAAATAAAACCGATGGTGATCACGCCGGCGGAGAATGGGTCAATGTCAATTTGATCCCAACCAAGCGATTCTGTCACGCTATTCAATGCCATCTGCAGGCCATAAAAAATCACCAACATTAATACCAAATCCGGGACTCCGCGGATTAAGGTGGTATAACAATCAGCGATCACGCCTAAAGGCTTTGAACCGAAAAGTTTAGCAACTGCAGAGACAAGCCCCAATACGATCGCAACCACAACAGAAAGCAGTGCGAGTTGAACTGTGACTAATGAACTCTGCCAAATTATGCTTTGATAGTCATGTAATATGCTTACATACTCGTGTAGCATCTGGAAAGCTCCTGACTAAAAAGTGTGTTTCCTCTTGATATACAACCAAGCGCTCAACATCACTAAAAATCGAATAAAAGTGCAATAAATTGCAAAATAGTAATAAGAGACGCAGAGTCTATCACACTTATTTTCAATGATTAAACACTATAAAAAGGTGGATTCTCTATTAATCTGGCATATTTCAGCTGAATATCTATGCATGATATTAAAAATTCACATTAGACTCTGTAACTTAGCTAATGTTTTTCCATAAAAAAGCCGCCAAAAAATTTTGGCGGCTAGAATTGCATAAATATTTAATATGTTCGAGAGAGTAAGGCATCATTCATTAACAACCTTAATTCTGTATGCAACATAACACTCAAACAGTATGATGATTTCTCATGATTTACCTAAAAATTACGACACAACGCCTGTTTACCAAACAAATCAAGTTCGTTAGGCATCACATAAACTTTGTCTAAACCACAATTAATGCGAATGGCTTGCATTGAATGACGTGCATCTGCTGTCGAGTATTGGTGATTAGACACAAAAGTCACAACGCCTCCGCAAATCAAACTCGCCGCTAATACCATCTGAGTAACACCGTAGCGCAGATAAATCCAACGCGGCATATCCGGCCATAAAGATTCACCTTGAGTAAGCTTGCAGTAGTAATCAAAATTCGCAAGCTGAGCACTGAGTAACGATGGGATCACCCAGTAGAATACTAATGGAATGCGAATTCCTAGTAGGTACTCCACTCCGGCCAATAAAGCACACCATATCGCCGTTGCAGAAAACAATACGCCCGCTTTTTCAGTCATACCTTTAAACAGGTAATAAATGAATCCGCCGAAAAATGCCAAGGGATTGAAAGACAGAATATAACGCTCTTTAATACTTAAACTTTTATAAGCAACTGATTTAAAAACGTCATTACGAGGTCGTTCTTGAGCACTGAGTGAATCAAACAGCTCAAAACGCCGTTTCCAAATGTCACTTATTTCAAGACTCATCGAATTGATGATCTGATTATTCATGTTTTACCTAGCCAATTATTTTATATTTTTTGATTCCCGAGTCACTTTGCTCAGGTTTATTTTGAGGAAAGAATTTTCCCATAAGGCTAGGAGAGAATTAACAAAGAATTGAACAAAAAATAGTTAGTCTGGGTAAAGATCACAGTTTATTTTTACATTATTCAGACTTTAACAATAGAAGTTCAGTTATTAAAAAATATCAAGCGGCTACGGGGATGATTATGATCCCCAAATAACTCTAAGATAATGTTTTGCGAGATTACTATTCACTCTTATACAAAGTGCTGATTTTAAGATAGAGTCATTCTACATAGAAAATCAACCACGTAGCACAAGAGAGAATAAAATCCGACCTTTAGTAGATCATCAACAAGCCCATTTATTCGCCCTGACACGGTGAAAGCGAATGCCATTCCTTCCGCTATTGAGCTGCTCTGTGCTCGTTGATGTAGATCTAAATCCTGCATCTTGATGTCATTTGGTTATTGATATAGCCGCTTAACTCAGGAGCTAATGAAAATTAGAAAATATACCGGTTAACAATATTTTCTAAATACTCCTGACGCCCAGACTCTTTCACAGGTTGAATATTATTATCCACTGCATAGCTTGCTAAAGATTCTAATGAGTAATCACCATTTAAGATACCTTTACCCAGAGGCTCATTCCATCCGGCGTAACGTTGAGCTATATTCTTCGCTAATTGATCGTTTTCAATCATGGCAGCAGCTTTTTCCAGTGCGAGAGCCATCGTATCCATACCACCGATATGACCATAGAAAAGATCTTCCGGTGCAATAGATGGACGACGTAAACGAGCATCAAAGTTAAATCCACCCGTTGTTAATCCCCCAGCTTTGAGGATTTCATATAGCACCAAGCTGTTTTCTTCTACGCTGTTAGGAAATTGGTCAGTATCCCATCCTAATTGAGGATCGCCACGGTTAGCGTCAATCGAACCTAGAATTCCCAAAGAAACTGCAGTAGCAACCTCATGTTGGAAACTATGACCAGCAAGAGTGGCATGGTTTGCTTCAATATTGACTTTAATTTCATCTTCTAAGCCGAACTGTTTCAAGAACCCATAAACTGCTGAAACATCATAATCGTATTGGTGTTTAGTTGGCTCTTGAGGTTTAGGCTCAATCAAGATAGTACCTTTGAAACCGATTTTATGCTTATTTTCAACAACCATTTGCATCAAACGTCCCAGCTGTTGACGTTCTTGACGTAAATCAGTATTGAGCAACGTTTCGTATCCTTCACGTCCTCCCCAAAGCACATAATTTTGACCACCTAATGTTTTCGTCGCTTTCATCGCATTAAAAATTTGAGTAGCAGCATAGGCAAAGACTTTAGGATCGGGGTTACTTGCAGCTCCAGCCATATAACGCGGATTTGAGAAAGCATTAGCGGTCCCCCACAACAGTTTCACACCGGTTTGTTCTTGTTTATTCCCCAAAATATCAACCATTTGCGCTAGGTTATTCACATATTCACGAACATTAGCCCCTTCAGGAGACACATCAACATCATGGAAACAGTAATAAGGCACATTCAATTTTGAGAAAAATTCAAATGCGACATCAGCTTTGAGATGTGCCAGTTCCATCGCATTACCCGGTTGCATCCAAGGTCGCTCAAATGTTCCTTGCCCAAAAATGTCCACTCCTGGCCAAGTGAGGCTATGCCAGTATGCAGCAGCAAAACGTAGATGATCTTTCATTGGTTTTCCCAAGATCATTTTGTCTGCATCGTAGTATCGAAATGCGAGTGGGTTGTCGGTATTTTTTCCTTCAAATTGAATAGGTTTCACGTTGGAAAAGAACTCAGTCATGATTTTATCCTCTTATCGTTTTTGTCCTCTGCTAACTATCTTTGTACCTCACAGAAAATTGAACAATTACGATTTTTCACACCAAATTTTCTATATTTATCTTGTGTGAATTAGGACCCAAATTGACGTTTTTTACGTTACACAACCCGATTTATTGTTCGATTTATAGCCACACTCACAATAGCGAAATATCGTAATCATGAAGTCTTTTTAAGTAATTTATAAATTGCTGCGGGTTTCCAGAATAGATAGTGCCCTATAAAAAATAACGAGGTATAAATCATGGAAACTAAACTAAGTGTTATTAGACTAACGCTAGTTGTCGCATTAGGAGGACTGCTGTTCGGCTACGATACAGCCGTTATCTCTGGGGCGACAGAAGCACTACAAAATTACTTTCAGTTAACTTCGACTGAGCTAGGTTTTGCCGCATCCTCGGCTCTTATCGGTTGTGTCATCGGTGCATTAATTTCTGGTGATTCCAGTACGCGTTTTGGCCGTCGAGGAGCACTTTTTATTGCTGCTTTACTGTTCTTAATTTCTGCTATCGGATCTGCGATTCCACAAAACTATTGGACCTTTGTTGTCTATCGCATTATCGGAGGGATTGGTGTTGGGATCGCATCAATGGTATCCCCCATGTATATTGCCGAAGTAGCACCACCAGCCCGTCGAGGTGGTTTGGTCGCGTGTAACCAATTTGCAATAATTTTTGGCATGTTAGTGGTCTATTTTGTCAACTACGGCATCGCACTTATTGGCACTGAGCAATGGCTAAATCATACTGGCTGGCGTTACATGTTCGCCTCTGAAACCATCCCTGCGGGCCTGTTCCTTGTTCTGCTATTTTTTATTCCAGAAACACCTCGTTGGCTCGCAATGAAAGGCCGTGATGAACAAGCTCAAAAGCTATTGCAAGCGCTCAGTCCTGGTGAAAATGTTTCAAACCAATGGCATGAAATTCAAGCTTCTTTAAGTCACAAAGACAAACCGTCAATTGTAGCTGCAGGGATGCTAGGAGTACTCATCATTGGGATTATGTTAAGTGTTTTACAACAAGTTACCGGTATTAACGTCTTCTTGTATTATGCTCCTACTATCTTGAAAGGCTTTAGTTCTTCTTCAATAGATATAGCATTACTGCAAACTATTTTGGTTGGTGCGGTCAACCTGAGCTTTACCGCCGTGGCGATTTTTACCGTGGACAAATTTGGTCGCCGTCCTCTCATGATGATTGGTGCATTTTTAATGGCAATTAGTATGATAGCCATTGGTACTGCTGCATATATGAACGCTATTGGTGGCTACCTTCTCGTGTTTGTGTTGCTCTATATTGCTGCTTTTGCTTTATCTCTTGGCCCTGTTGTTTGGGTACTTTTAGCAGAGATCTTTCCTAACAACATCCGTTCTAAAGCATTATCAATTGCTGTTTTTGCTCAATGGGCTGCAAACTTCTTGGTATCACAAACCTTCCCGATGATGAATGACCATCAAAGCACTATTTATCAGACCTTTAATGGTGGTTTCCCATTCTGGCTTTATGGGATTTTTGGCTTATTTACAGTATTTTTTATTTATCGGTGGGTTCCCGAAACAAAAGGTCGTTCTTTAGAACAACTAGAGCAGCTCTGGCACAAAAAACAACACATTCATGGTGAAGCTGCCCTTCACTAAATTACCTTTCGCTTCTTTGCAGCGATCTACACTCTAGATCGCTGTCAGTTACGTTCAGTTCTATACTCTTTAGGCGTTTGATTAAACGCCTTTTTAAAAACCGAGTACATATACTGTATTGATGGGTAGCCACACACCTCAGCCACATCGGCAATAGTTAGCTCACTACTTGCCAGCAAATAACTCGCTCTATTTAATTTGACTTGATGAATTTCATGATGAATTGAGTGACCTCTTTCTTGTTTAAAACGGGCCTCCAAATTGGTTCGAGAAATACCAATATGATCTAAAACTTGTTCAACCTTTATTCCCTTACAAGCATTTTGACGAATGTAATGCATAGCCTGAACTACATAAGGATCATCAACGCCTTGATAGTCGGAGCTTTGACGTTCATATACCCGAGTAGCAGGGATAAGAATACGAGGAAAAGATTTCCCAACCCATCGCTCTCCTTCAAGCATCTTTTGTAACAACTTTGCAGCTGAATACCCCATGGTTCTGGTCCCTTGACCAACAGAACTAAGGGAAACTCGAGTTAAATATCGAGTCACTTCTTCATTATCAATACCGATTACGGCAATTTTATCTGGCACAACAAGATTAAGTGCATCACAAGCTTGTAATAAATGGCGTGCTCTGGCATCCGTCACAGCGATAATACCGATTGGTGTTGGTAACTGCTGTAACCAATCAGATAATCTATTCATGTCGAATTGCCATGTTTCAGAATTAGTTTCACTACCGCGAAAAATAGAATGGTAATACCCTTCTCTACTAACCAAATTAACGAAGGCTTTTTCTCTTTCACATGCCCAACGCTCCCAAGAATCATGAGGTATTCCATAAAAAGCAAAACGTTGTAAACCTTTTTGCTTAAGGTGAACGAAAGCCGCCTCAATTAAAGATGCATTATCCGTCGCAACATAAGGAACAGCAGGATAATCTTCTAAATTGTCATAGGAACCGCCAATTCCAACGACAGGAATATCAGATTGGGCAAGTAATGTTGCTATGTGAGGATTATCAAAATCGGCAATAACGCCATCTCCTTTCCAATTTTGGAACTGCTTTATATCAGTCGTAAAATCTTCTTGAATAAAAATATTCCAATGACACTGAGATGCTTGCAAATATTCACCAATGCCTTCTATGACCTGACGGTCATAAGCTTTATTGGCATTAAACAATAACGAGATCTGATAGTTCTTATTCATGGCCAACTTTAGCACTCCCTTATTGAAACACAGGATTTTAACAACCGCTGTTCCCTATCAATGTGATCCTTAACTCAGTCGTTAAATCCGTTAATTTGGTTGCTAAAAAACGTAATTGAGGTCATGAATTTACGAGTTAAAATCGAAACAAAAGGATAAAAACTCATAACAAATTTAGTGAAACAAAAGGGGTACAACGATGTATATCGGTATTGATTTAGGCACCTCAGGCGTTAAAAGTATTCTAATGACTGAAGAAGGAGAGGTAGTGCAGTCTGCTACGGTTTCTATGTCTGTCTCTCGTCCACAACCACTTTGGTCAGAACAAGATCCAAATCAATGGTGGAAAGCAACTTGCCAATCTATTCAAGAATTGGGACAAAAGCATTCGTTAACAAACGTAAAAGCTATTGGTTTGTCGGGACAAATGCATGGTGTGACATTACTTGATAGCCACAACAACATCCTACGGCCTGCAATTCTTTGGAACGACGGTCGCTGCGCTAAAGAATGCCAATGGTTGGAAGAAGCCGTTCCCGATAGTAGAGAAATAACCGGCAACTTAATGATGCCTGGATTTAGTGCACCTAAAATTAAGTGGGTACAAAATAATGAACCGGAAGTATTTACCAAGATTGCTAAGGTTCTGCTACCTAAAGACTATTTACGCTTTCGATTAACCGGACAATACGCATCTGACATGTCTGATGCAGCAGGCACCATGTGGCTCGATATAGATCAAAGAGATTGGAGCGATAAGTTGCTAGCGGCGACCGGATTAAACCGCTCAAATATGCCAAAGCTATATGAAGGTTCTGAGGTGACTGGCACTTTACTTCCTAACGTGGCCGAAGAGCTTGGATTGTCTAAAATTCCCGTTATAGCTGGTGGTGGTGACAATGCTGCAGGAGCGATCGGAGTAGGTACTATTGAACCAGGACAAGCAATGATATCACTAGGTACTTCTGGGGTTTATTTCGCTGTCAGTCATGGTGTAGTAACCAACCCTGAAGCAGCACTGCACAGCTTTTGTCACGCACTTCCTAACACTTGGCACACAATGTCGGTGATCTTAAGTGCAGCTTCTTGTTTGAATTGGGTAGCTAATCTGACTAATTTCAATGATGTACCAAGTATGATGGAAGAACTAGAACAAAGAAAACCCACCACTGATATTGTATTTTTACCTTACTTATCGGGGGAAAGAACGCCACACAATAATCCTGATGCAAAGGGCGTTTTTTTTGGAATGACTCATACCACTGACCGTTATCAATTAGCACAATCAGTATTAGAAGGTGTCGGATTTGCACTTGCTGATGGCTTAGATGCGATGCATACCAAAGGTAAACATCCTAATGAGATATCTTTAATTGGTGGAGGTGCTCGAAGCCCATATTGGCGCCAGATGTTAGCAAATATCTTTAATCAAACTCTTGTTTACCGTCAAGGTGGTGATGTTGGCCCTGCCTTAGGTGCTGCACGTTTAGCCCAGTTAGCACTCGCCACTCCGGGAACTAACACGAGAGATATTTGCCCTCAACCACCAGTATTGGCAGAACATCATCCAGATTTAGAACAACACCAAGGATATGCAGCAAAACGCCAGCTATATAAAGCCTTATACGACCAACTGAAATCCTTATTTTAATCACAACATCGACAAAGGCCTAGCTCATAGAGCTGGCCTTTGTATTAGCTACAGTCAAAGCCATATCAACCGCCTGATTGATCAACGTGTTATTACGTATACTTTCGCTCGAGTTTAAATAGGTCACGGTAAAATTCAGCGGGTTGGGCTGCCAATCGGCATTAATGACCGCCAGTTGTCCGTTATCTAATTGCTGCTGAACCACTTCCTTAGGTAAGGAAGCAATTCCTACCCCATTTTCAACCAACTTCAAACTTGCGGATAAAGAAGCGGAAGAATAAAAGCGAATATTGTGAATATTATTCAGCTTAAAATAATGAGCAATTTCATGGTATGGCGATGTATTTCGTCCGTAAGTAATAATTGGCCAACTCACAAAATTACTTACTTTATGTTCTATTTGTTCGGCGATATCAGGACGAGCAACCCAAAACAGTTCATAACTACTGAGCGGTTTATTGACCGCAGATGGCTCATTAACCGGCCCCATCATCATCGCAATATCCAAGTTGCGGGCTAATAAATCTTTGGTTAGGTTAACGGTGGCATCAACTGACAGTTCCACTTCAACTTGAGGTAACAGTTGATGGAGCTGTTCCAAAAAATGCGGAATCCAAGTATGAACTAAGGTTTCAGACACTCCTATTTTCAATAAGCCGGAGAGTTCTATCCCTCGATTCGCTTTTTGTAATAAATTCTGACTGCCCGATACGATACTCTCTGCCAATGGCAATAATTCTCGACCTTTCGCCGTTAAAGAGACCTTGCCACCATCGCGGTGAAATAACACGGTATTCAATGAATTCTCTAAATTGACAATCCGGGTCGAAATAGCAGGTTGAGTGGTACATAGCTGTTCAGCTGTTTGGCGAAAACTCCCCAAATTAGCAATACAAACAAACGTTTCCAACTGTTTAAGGTTTAGCATTTAATCTCCCTATTCATGCCAAGACCAAGGTGATAAATCGTTATTCAGACACTTCATAAAAAATATTTATCAGAATAACTANGAATAACTAAATATTCATTAATAGACATTATCACCATAATCGTTATTTTGTATATAACGAATAAATAAACCAAGGACTGGTTATATGACGATGACAAATGGACTAGCTTCTCTTTCTCCCGCCGACGTGCGTGCCTTCATTCGAACCAATGAACATAAAGGTTCTACCAGTGGATTAGCTAAAGGCTATTTACAAGCTAACTTACTGATTCTTCCTGCTGATTGGGCCGCTGATTTTCTGCTGTTTTGTCAAAAAAACCCGGTCGCTTGTCCACTGATTGGGGTGTCTGAACCTGGTAATCCTTACATTCCAGAGCTTGGCTATGATATCGATGTTAGCCGCGATGTACCGGAATACCATGTGTTCCATGATGGCGAATTTTCCGAAGCAGTAAACGATCTCGGCCAGCACTGGCGTGATGATTTGGTGATTTTTGCTTTAGGCTGCTCATTCTCATTTGAAGATGCCTTGATGCAAGCAGGATTGAAAGTTCGTAACATCGAACAGAAGACCAATGTCTCCATGTATGACACCAATATTGCATGCTTACCTGCTGGAAAATTCTCGGGCAACATGGTGGTCTCGATGCGACCATTTACGCCTAAAGATGCCATTCGCGCGATTCAAGTCACCAGTCGTTTTCCCAAAGCGCATGGCGCCCCTGTTCACTTTGGCTCTCCAGAAACCATTGGCATTAAAGATATTACGCAACCTAATTATGGTGAAGCTGTCGATATTTATGATGGCGAAGTGCCAGTATTTTGGGCTTGCGGCGTGACACCACAAAACGTGGTACGCCACAGTAAGCCACCCTTTTGTATCACTCACTCACCAGGCAAGATGTTAATCACTGATCTATTGAATAATGCACACGCAGTGCTTTAACCTGATAACAACATCTGAAGCAATACAGGAGACAAGGATGAAGATCAATTGCGATATGGGTGAGAGTTTCGGTAACTGGAAAATAGGACATGACAGTGAGGTCATGCCATATATCGATATGGCTAATATCGCTTGTGGTATGCATGCTTCTGACCCAACAGTAATGCTAAATACTGTCCGTTTAGCCAAACAACACGGTGTCACTATTGGCGCTCACCCCGGCTATGCTGATTTGCAAGGCTTTGGCCGCCGAAATATGGCATTGAGCAGTGACGAACTCACTGCCCTATTTATCTATCAAATTGGGGCATTAAAACTCATTTGTGCCAGTGAAGGCGTTCCACTGAGTTATGTAAAACCTCACGGCGCGCTTTATAACACCATGATGAAAGATGACGAACTATTTGAGACGCTATTAAAAGCGATGAAATCAGCCGCGCCAGAATTACCACTCGTTGTCATGGCTGTACCTAATCACCAACAGTATCAAGCAACTGCTGAAAAATATGGGATTACCTTGTGGTTTGAAGCGTTTGTAGACCGCGCATACGGTGAAGATGGACGCCTTGTTCCTCGCTCCGTTCCCGGCTCGGCATACGCCGATCTAGACACCATCGGAGCACAAGCACAATCTCTGATTGAACACCAACAAGTGACCACACTCTCTGGTACCGTTATTCCAGTTCGAGCAGATACGCTATGTATTCACGGTGATGGCCCACAAGCACTCCCAACGGCGAAATTGTTGGATAGCTTGATTCATCAGGGACAAGCCGTATGCAAATAAACGCGGTTAATGAAAATTCAGTCATTCTCTATTTTGGTGACGTCATTAGCGCTGAAGTTGCCGATGCTATCGGTGCGGCTGTACCTTTAATTCGTGCAGAATTGAATGAACACTTGGTCGATATTGTTCCATCTTACACATCGATCCTCGTGACATTTGATTTAATGGCGATGGATTGCACTGAATGCATTGCCAAGCTGACTCCTGTATTAGCCAATATAACTTCTGCGCAAAGTGATAAAGAACCGTCACGTTTGATTGAAATTCCGGTGTATTACGGAAAAGAAGTAGCACTGGATGCCGATGACGTCTGTGAACATACTGGATTGAATTTTGAAGAAGTGGTACGTCTGCACACCAGTGAGGCATACCGAGTCTATGCAATTGGCTTTACTCCGGGCTTTGCTTACCTCGGTAATACGCCCGCTGAGTTAGAAATTGCCCGGAAGAAAACACCGCGTTTATCGATTCCTAAAGGCAGTGTTGCCCTTGCCGATCGACAAACTGCAATTTATCCAAAAGTCTCGCCGGGTGGATGGCAAGTCATTGGTAAAACGCCAATGGAACTGATTGATTATCAGCGCGCTAATCTGTCTTTGTTTGAGATGGGTGCAAAAGTGATATTTAAAGCAATCACTCGAGAAGAGTTTATTGAGCTAGGAGGCTCACTCGACTCGGAGTTAAACCATCGCCACGAGGGCAATTCGGCAAAAAAGCCTCAGCGTGATAAGGAGATCGCCTGATGTTACGTATTCTTTCCCCCGGCCCTTTGAGTCTGCTACAAGATTTAGGTCGTCAGGGTCATCAACATATTGGTGTTAGCCCTGGCGGACCAATGGATGAGCACGCATTCTTATGGGCAAACCGTCTATTAGACAACATGTTAAATGATGCGCAAATCGAAATCACGATGGGACAATTTCGTGCAGAGTTTACCGCAGAGATCACCTTTGCTCTGACTGGCGCAGATATGGGCGCAAAACTCAACGATAAATCCATAGTACCTTGGCAGAGCTATCACGCCCAGCCCGGAGATACCATTGCTCTTCGAGGCGCACGTTACGGTACACGTTGCTATCTTGCCGTTAAAGGCGGATTTACATCAGATCCTATTTTACATAGCCGCACCACGGTGGTTCGCGATCAACTTGGTGGATTAGATCAACATGGCAGCGCTTTAAAGGCTGGCGATGAAGTGCCATACATCACTCAGCAAGATGACGCTCCACTGCGCCAAGTACCAAGCCAGTTTGTCCCTGAATATGGACCCAATATTGAATTAGATGTTATTCCAAGTTATCAGTTCGATCGCTTTGCTCCAGAACAACGTGAGCGATTCTTTAATCATGACTATACCGTGACAACCAACTGCGATCGTATGGGATATCGTTTATCTGGCGAGTCCATTCAATGCCAAGAACAGAAACTAATATCAGAAGGTATTGCACTCGGCGCGATTCAAATTCCAGCCGATGGGCAACCCATTGTTTTGATGCGCGATAGACAAACCATTGGCGGGTATCCAAAAATGGGCTGCGTCTGCGCCAAAGATTTAAGTAAACTCGCCCAAAGCCAACCCGGTACTACCGTGCGCTTTGTGGAAAAGAGCTTAGAGCAAGCGACTCAAGAACGCCGTTTGGAACTGCAGTTCTTCAATCATTATGTGAGTCGAAACCAACGCACAACGGTTTAAAGGAGTGCACACCTTTCTCTTTATTTAGAAGTGAAAGAGATGAATTTTGTCGTTCAATTATTGAGAGTTTGAAACGATTTCACTCTGAAAAGAACCCCAAGAGCCCTTGTCACAGGATCGTGACAAGCACAATACAGGAGTTGATACTATGTCCTCAGAAAGAGTCATTACGCAAACGAGCGTCGGTTCTCAAACCAAGAGTAAATCTGGTTTTGATTGGTCGCTTATCATGGGTGCCGCGTTCCTTATGGCCACATCGGCAGTAGGTCCCGGGTTTTTAACACAAACCACTGTTTTTACTCAAACACTTGGCGCCAGCTTCGCCTTTGTTATTCTCATTTCCATCTTGCTTGATATCGGTGCTCAGCTCAACATATGGCGTGTTATTGTCGTCTCTAAAAAACGTGCCCAAGATATTGCCAATGATCTATTACCCGGCCTTGGTATTGCTATTGCAGCGGCCGTCGCATTGGGCGGTCTAGCATTTAACATCGGTAATATTGCCGGAGCCGGCCTTGGCGTTAATGTTCTCTTTCCAGGTATCAGCCCTATTGGTGGCGCAGCATTGAGTGCGGTCATCGCAGTTGCGATTTTCCTACTCAAAGATGCCACTAAGGTCATGGACCGTTTTACCATTATTCTGGGCGGTGCTTTGATTTTGATGACCTTATACGTGCTGTTTTCAACCAACCCTCCCGTTGCTGAAGCCGCATATCGCGCGGTAGCGCCAGCGCATTTAGATGTGATTTCGATTGTCACGTTAGTCGGAGGCACCGTCGGTGGCTACATTACGTTTGCGGGGGCACACCGCCTAGTTGATGCAGGTGTGGTGGGCAAAGAGTCTCTTCCACAGGTGACCCGTGGGTCTTTATCTGCTATTAGTGTGGCATCGATTGTCCGTATTATTCTATTTTTGGCAGCATTAGGTGTCGTGAGTCAAGGTGTGACACTGGATCCAAGCAATCCCCCTGCTTCAATGTTCCAACACGCCGCAGGCGATATTGGTTACAAGCTGTTTGGTTTAGTGCTTTGGGCTGCGGCCATCACATCTGTGATCGGCGCTGCGTATACTTCAGTGTCATTCCTAAGAACACTCCACCCAGTCATTGAACGCCATAGCCGAGGATTCATTATTGGTTTCATTGTTATTTCCACCTTTATCTTCTGCTCAATAGGTAAGCCAATTGCGCTATTGGTATTGGTAGGAGCGATTAACGGCTTCATTCTTCCAGTGACACTGGGCACGATGCTAGTAGCCGCACATAAAAAACGCATTGTCGGTGACTATCAACACCCTGTATGGCTATCTGCTATCGGTTGGATCATCACGATTATGATGGCACTAATGAGCCTGTACAGTATCTATAAAATGGTCTTGGCATAATTCTGTTATTCATTAAGTGACAAGGGCTTCCAGAGAAGCCCTTTTTATTATCCAATCGCTTATTTACTCAGACATAAAACGCGAAATCGCATGATAAAGATCATTAATTAACTCACCGGTTTTACCCGAATTACGAATCAAAGGTGAACTGTCACATAACTGGTTATTCATATCGAAGGCGGTACGAATCAAATTCAGCATATCTTGTGGCGATTCACTATCCATCAAATCTTTCATCAGACTATCCACAATCAATGCCTTACCTGCCGCTACTTTCGAGTCAAGGTTGAGCCAACTATCCGCACTATTTTTGATATCGTTGGCCCGCTGCTGAAAACTTTGCTGCAGGCCGACTTTAAGATGGCTCAGTTTTAAGTCATTCACTCCCCGCATAATGCTACTTTGCAATTTGTTCTGAGGCGCTAATTCATCAATGGCATGCGCCTCTTTTAGTGCTTGCTCCGCTTTATCCGTCAATGACAGCACTTTTTCACCACCAGTGCCTTTACGCCATTCAACATCATCACTCGCTTTAATGGCTTCTTTCACTGTCGTTTTATCATAGTTTTTTGTCATCATATGGTAGATATCATCAAGACCACGGACGAAATCTTTGGTTGGCAATGCGCCAATCGTGTTCTCGTTAACATGAACACTTAAGGTCTTATCTTTATTTATCTCAACTTGAAATAAGCGGCCATATTCAGACTCAATATGATCTTTTATCTTGGTACGAAATTCATCCGGCGTTTTGATATGAAAACCAAGATGATGAAGAGCCTTGGCGTGTTTTGCCAACCAACCACGCCCGCCATGAGAGTGACTATCAAGCGTAGCCTGATTAAAACCTTCTACAGCACTGCTGAGCAGTTGTGAGATATTTTGTTGCACACCTGCTTCCGATAAAGACTTGTCCGTACGCTGACCTAACGCCTGTTTACGTTGCGCCAAAAAGTGAATCACCTCCGGCGACTGTTTTCTTAAAGAACCCGCTAAGCTAGACATCTGATCTTTTACATATTTAGACAACAGCGACAAACTATCCATATTATTGACTAATGGTAAAATTTGCCTTGGTTTTTCTTGTAAAAGAGCTATGACATTACGTTCCGACAACACATCCTGCTTCGCATACTGCGCCATCGCTTTTACATCAGCCAAACTGTTTTTCGACAGATCCTCATTAGCCCCTCTTACACCATGTAATAGTAACGGTGCCATCGACTCTAATTTATCAATGGTTGTATTCAGCTCTTGACGCTGCAAATTCTGTTGCTTAGAAAATGGTTCACCTTGCTGCTCTAGAGCATCACATATTGCAGCGATATCTTTAAACAACGTTAAATGCGTTTTGAATTGGCGCTGGTAATCCTCATTAAGAACCGGTTTTAAGGCCTCTGCTTCGGATCCTTTGCTGGTTTGTTCCCCTCCTTTTTTGTCACCCACTTGCAGATTTAATTCGTAGGCCATCCTCTCACCATGAAATTTTGCCATCATTTTGTCGATGGGACTGCGTTTCGCTTGCAGATGGGCTGATGTATCAACGGTCTCGGCTTGAGTCGATTTCGTTTTTAATGGCTCGGCATCGGAAGTACTTGAAATTGCGTGATGATGCGAAGGGAAAAGAGAATGAATCAAACTCATTACTAAATGACTCCTTTTCTCTTTTATGTAGAAACAGATTGCATATAGTTCCATTATTGATTTATTTGTAAATAAGAGAGTTCTCATATTGATTACTTATGGGAACCATTACCTACCGCTACCCACACATACACCAAACCCTCATTCTCAACTATCTAAACTAACTGTTACCCCAACAAAAGGAATGTACAACATGATTAATTTGGGTATTAGCCTCTCTGACTCATCGAGTTGGCAGCAAAACTCCGCGACCTCGGGAGATAATCAAGGGCAAAGCTCAGCGTCAGCATTAGGGGAGAATAATACCTCTCAGTCTCAAGGAAATAGTGACGGTGCAACCATGCTACTTGCGATGCTGGTAATGGCAGCGATGCAAATGATGCAGCAAGGAGGAAGCACTAACCAAGGAAGCAATCAGGGCGGAAGTTCTGATCCGTTTGGCTCATCATCTTCTTCTGATAATGCGTTACAGCAGCTAACTAACCAATTATTGCAAGGCAGTTCAACAGGAACCCAAGGAGGAGGAAGCCAGCTTTCTCAAGCGGCAAGTCCACTCAATCAAGAGGTCGGGAAGATGATGGATAACCAATCCTCAACCTTTTCTTCCCCAACCGACTTATCCAGCCCATCAACCACAGACTCGAGTGCATTAACATCATCACTCGCCGATACTTCCGCGGTCACGCCTCAATCTGGCGCAGGAGTCACCACTCAAAGCAGCGATACAACCCAAATAACACCGGATTCTACAGCAGCCCAACCCCTTTCCAATGCCACCAGCGATACCAGCAGTACCAGCGTCAATATGTTCCCAACCGCATCATCGGATGCCACGGTCGTCAACAAACCGATTGTCGTTAAGGCCGGAGAAACCTTTGATGGACAAGGTAAAACATTCACAGCAGGTTCAAAACTAGGTAGTGGTGACCAAGCGGAAGATCAAAAACCTCTGTTTGAATTAGAAGATGGGGCAACCCTGAAGAATGTTGTGATTGGTGATAACGGAGCTGATGGCGTTCATACCCATGGCGATGCCACCGTCGATAATGTGCACTGGACTAACGTCGGTGAAGATGCACTGACCATGAAAGACAGTGGTGATGTCACTATCAAAAATAGTAGTGCTAAAGGTGCAGACGACAAAATATTCCAGCTGAATGCCGCCGGGACTTTAACACTTGATAACGTTCAAGCGGATGATTTTGGCAAACTGGTGCGCACCAATGGCGGCCAACAAGCCGATTGGGATATTAATCTCAACAACGTTAAAGCTACCAACGGTCACAGTGCGCTGGTACAAAGTGACAGTAATACCGTCAACGTTAATGCCAATAATGTCACGACTGATAACGTTAAAGGTATGTACAAACTACCCGATTCAGCCTCACTCAATATCTCCTAACGATTTAAGCTTATGTCGCCTTGAGCAGCATAAGCTTTTTTGCATCGCTCACAGATAAGGATTACTCATGAAAATAGGTAACAGTGCCCATATATTGGCTGAAACATTACAAGCCAGTCAGGCCGCACAATCGACTACCCAATCTAATCACCCGAATCTCCAACTTGTGCAACAAAACGCCCAGCCACAGCATAATCAAGTTGCGACACTTGCCGCAGAAGGAAGTCATTTACCGCTTCCCAAAGATGTCGCACAGCTTGAAAGCGCACCAGATGGTCTCCCTGTTGCTAAGCATCAACATAAAAAGCATCACTCCCTAGCGGAATTGTTAAAAAAAGAAGCACAAAACGATGCACAGGTAGAATCAGGGCAATCAAATAAAGCGAGTTCTTCATCAGCCGTCATGGCTGAACAGCCTGATCAAACATCAACGTCTGCCCACTCAGCTTCTCAAACGCAACAGCCCGATGTGTTAGATGCACCGGAACTCACGCTGAAAAATGGCAAAATCTCTATCGGCGAAGGAACAGCAAAACCGGTAGCGGCATTACTAAAAGGCACTTTAGGAAAATCTCAGCAGTCCTACATGGTTCATCATTCTGCTCAAGATGGCGCTCACCAGTGGCTACAAGACACCAAAGGTAGCATTACCTTTATAGAAACAGATAAACAGGCTGGTTTGCTGGCAATGCACAAGTCCAAACCCATTACGACGGCGCATATGCCAGTCATGGGTCGAGATCTTGAAAGCACCCACACACCTTCCAATGCGATGTTGAGTCATACCAGCGGTATTCATAAAGATGAGTCCGGCCAACAAGCGCGTTTGCACGATGGTAAGCTGTACACACTAGGCGAACATGGTACATGGCAAGAACAAGACCACGCCCAAGGAAAGCTGAGCAAACTGGCCAAACAGCCTCAAGGGGCATTATTTGCGGTTGCTGACGGCAAGCACCTCACTCAACTCGGCACTCAATCTTCACTCAATTCAGAAGATAAATCGATTGATGGCTTTGGTGTCAACCAACAAGGCAAGATTGCTTTGCTATTTAAAAGTGGCGATGACAAACCCGCAACCATCGAGTTTCATTCATCAATCGATGATAAAAATGCCCAATCACCCAAGCTACATTTTGAACCGGCGTTAAAAACTGAGCAGACAAAAGATGAATCACCAGATATCCAATCTTTGGGAATAGACGACCATCATGTCTATGCCATCGATAAAGAAAATCGCCTTTTAAAAGCGGATTTACCCCAACAAGGTCAAAATGAGCTCACTTTCCATGAGATGAAACCGTCTGAACTGAAAACGCATTTAGGTGATGACATTCAGCTACAAGGATTTTTACCCGATGACAATGGTAAGGTCGCGTTATTAGTCAAAGATCATTCAAGTCAAGAACATGCGTGTCCGATGATGAACCATCGTGAAGCGTTTACCCCTGGGTGGAACCTTTCGGATGTATTACACATTGATAATATACAAGGTTTAAAAAGCGTTGACCAGCAAACACTGGATGTTGAAGATTTTGGTCGTCAAGGAAAAATGGCCTTACACGACAACAAACTGTTCGCGAAAGATCCGCAAACACAAACATGGCGCGAACAAGCCGACAACATTGATTCATTACAACGTGGTCAAGATGGTCAAGCTTACGCCTTACAAAAAGGCCAGTTAAAAAAAGTCACAGTCAACGAAAAATCTGGTGCCATTCGCTTTGGTAAAGACAACCTATTTTCTCTGCACCACACGAAAGGCGATTTAAGCTTAGATGATGGTCCGAAAGCGATGCCGGAAGGAAAAATCAAAGCGGCAGCGGTCATCAACAGTAACCAACATGTAGCACTGACAGATAAAGGTGAGTTAGTACATACACACTTACGCTCGGGCACTAGTCAGCCCATCAACCCAGCCCACCCTGTCACACAAAAAGGGTTAACGGGTGAAGTCAAACAGCTGACTATCGATAAAAATGCCAACCTTTATGCGCTTAACGATGAAGGCAAAGTGTTTAAGCTCAGTAAAAAAGATTGGCAAGGTGTGTTAACTCCGCAGGAGAATCATACGTGGAAACCTGTTGATGTGCCTCAAAGTGATGGCGAGATTCAACAACTATCACTGAACGCCAAACGTAAAGTCACCCTAACTACCGATAATCACCAAACGTTAGAACTCGGCAAAGCTGATTGGAAATCAACCCACACGGAAGATCCAACCACCAACATTAGTAAGCGTGATCATCTCTTTTCACGTTTGTCACACGCAACCAAAGGAACAAAAGTCACCAAGCATGGGGCACAAGTTAACGTCACAGCACAGATGGGCGGAATGTCTGGCGCGGAAGGCGGAAAAATAAATAGTAAATGGACATCTCGCCTTAAAGCACACGTATTTCAGCCCACGATGGATGTACCACGTCCACTGAAAACCTTTGCAGATTCAACTCAACATAACTGGAAAGGTCGTAACGGCCTCGATGGATTATATAAACAGCAACATGCGCTTTATGAAGAACTCGATCTAACCAGCAAAAAAATCCAAGCGGGCGATGTGCCTGAACGTCCACCTATCGATCTTAAAACCCGCTTAGAGAAGTTGGATTTGGGCGATGGGGCCAAAGGGCTGAAAGCGGCTATCGAAAACTTGCGACACCATGCAGAGAGCAGTGCTGAACATCAATTGATGACGCTTGGACAACACCAAGGCATCATTGATGACGAAGGCGCGATGAAGTTTGATTACAAACCATCGAAAACAAAAGCGTTTACCCAATCGTTCAATATCAACCGTAGTGGTCACAGCCTAACGGATGAACTTCTTCCTTTATGGAAACACACTCCAGCGTCGAAAGAGTCTGTTCCTGGCGATATTCTTACCTCATTTTCAGCATTAAAACTGAATATGAGCCATGAGCAAACGGAGATACCACTCGGCCGTCGACGCGATCCTAACGATCAGATGTCACTGGTGAAAGCCCGTTTGGTGCTCGATTCTTTAACCCTGCAAAAACTCGACGGATTAGTCGAAAAAGCCGAGCTGTTATCTGGCAGTAAACCGTCAACAGAGCAGTTAGCTAAATTGGAAAAAGATTTCCTTGCCATCTCAGATAAAGGCTACGAGCAATCACCAGTCAAACAAGCATCCGACAAAGGCATGCAAAGCAGTAAGCAAGCTGAAGAAAACTACGACGTCACTAAGTATTTTACCCGGGCGATGAAAGATGAAAATCATGGGGTTAATTTAATAACACGAACGTCACTTGAATCAAAAAACCAAACTGAGCTCAATCAAGATCTTAAGTCACTACTGCATAGCCTTAAGCCAAGTGATGATGTGAATGTCAGCCGCGGATACAGTGTCGACGCCTCCGTCACATTTGTTCCGACCCCGTTACAAGGCCAAGCGGTCAATATGTTCCCTACTGCTGGCGTCAGTGAAAAACGTAACTATTCTATCGATTTTAACGGTCAAGAAGATGGCGTTCAGGTGACACTCGCAGGAAACTTAGGCCCAGCAGCATCGGCCAACTTCGGGATCAGCAAAAATACGCTGCCTTATATTCTGAATCAGCCAGGAAATGACTTCAAAACGAGCCTTAATAACGGCCAACAATCCTTTAAGCCAGACGTGATGGTCGGCGCAGGGATTACTGCGAATGCCAGTCACGCAAAAGACAATGAAATCACATTTACCCTTAAAGGGAACGATATCGATGAATTTGTCGATGGCCTCACCAATGGCACGCTCAAGGCCAATGACTTAATTGCTAAAGGACAAGAGCACGCATCCATTCATGGCACGAAAACCAGCTTTACTTTAGATATGGCGGTTAACATTGGTGCTCGCGCCCGTTTGGACCTAAAAAAAACCGACGATCACACCACATATTTGCGTGCAGGCGTTGGTTTAAGTGCTGGACTAAACTTAGCAACGGCCACCAAAGATCACCTGCAAACTCAGGGCATCGATAATGGTAAAACAGCGGTCACCTCTAAAAATGGCCTACTCAATGCAGCTACAGCCGGGGCTAGTGCTGATGTCACCCTAGGTAATAACCAATCATTCGACGCAGGGCTATTACCTATGCCGGGCAAAATGGCCGTCAGTGCCTCAGCAGCCATTGATAATGCCGTGCGTGTCAAAGGTGAAATGCGTACTAAGCAAGCTGAGCCCGTCACCGATGAAGCCATCACCAAATTAGGTGAAACACTCACCGGTGCCTTCCCAGATAAATCAACCGCTCATGCGATTAAAGAAATCGAAAAACTTCCCACCGTGGATAAAAAATTAGAGGCAATAAATAAACTGTTTGCTGGCGATTCACCACGCATAGCGCTTAATGATACTCAGCATTCCGCCCTTAATGATCTGCACAAAACCAACATCCAACATGATGCTGCTAAAATTAACGGTTCTATGTTGGGCGACTGCAAAATGGCCGTCACTAACTACAACCCACAGCAGATGGATAAACTGGGTGCGATTGACTTCCTCGCATCACTTATCGCCCCATCACATAAACGTGCGTTAACTGAGAAAATCACTCATATGATGCAGCAAGACCCAGATTTTGCCTCGATAGTAAATAAAGCACGTTCACATCCTAACACGCACACTATGGTGACATTAGAGCTCAAAGATGATGTGCGCCAGAAGTTAGAAAAGAACTTCGCGAAAGGTAAGATCAATATGGATGAGGTGAAAAAGACACTAGAAAATCCAGAAAACCGCCGCATAAAGTCGATTGCGGTAATGGAGAAAGGCTCTCATAAAGAAGGATTTTCGGCTCCAACGCCACTAATCAGCGGCTCAAGCAGCGCCACTATTTACATGGAACGTGATGCAGGCAGTATCAACTTCAAATATGGCCGCGACCAAGAAGTGCCCCGCACCTATACAGTGGGAGGGGAAATCACCAACCATCAAACAGATATTACCTCTGCGTTGGTTGATCTGAAAAAACAAGGAATGGAAGTGAAAGCGTAAACGTAACGCGGTGGGTATGTCTGCTAACCGCGTTACAACCCGTTAAAATAACCATAGATATAAAAAATCACCGCAAAAACGGTGATTTTTTATATCTAGATTGCCAGACAATCAGAAATTCAGCCCATGCGGTGCTCAGAATAATTTAATCCAGTGGTAAATGTTCATTCGATATTAGTTCGCTCTCCGATGAATCGGATTCCACATCACTGGTCAACGTATTAAGAATGGCGGTTTCAATCGCTTTCCATGAACAGGTAAATTGCCCAGATTCAACAGATAAGCAAATGGCTTCTGGGGCTATATTTGTATCCGTTTCTAATGTCCAAGGCAGTTGCGTGTATTCATCAAGCAAAGTTTGAATCGCTGCCTCATCTTGTGGATGACAAGCGATGCTACCACTTGAAACAGGCTTTTGGGTTGCCATGATCCTTTCCACAACGGCACGCATTTTTTCGCTGCTATCTAACGAGCTAAACCATTGATTTAAGCATGAATGGAGCACCTGACTGGCTGATTGTTCAATCATGGTCCAACGCTGCTCATCACTGTCATGCAAAGCTTGGAGCAACGAATTGGCTTGTTGCCACGTATCCTGTTCGATCGCTGTCACTTGCTCAGCAGCCTGCTGTTGAGCTTGCTCTTTTGCTTCCTGAATAATATTTTGCGCCGTTTGCTGGGCTTGGTCGATAATCGTTTGTGCCTGTTCACGAGCCTCATCTAACATAGAATCAGCTTGATAGAGCAAGCGAAAATCGCGCGCTTTAAGCTGCGTTGGAATCTGCCGGCCTTGTAGGCATGCAAAATTATGCTCTCGTCTAATAAACATGACCATTACTCTTTCTATGCTTGTGGGGAAGAATTGATACGCCAAAGAATACTGTGCCAAAGCGGTTGTATGCGTAGCTCTGGCAATGTGGCATCGGCAAGTTGATTCAATTTACCAATCTGGGAATACGGTAACCATAACCGAAGACGCTGCCAGATATCCTCAGCAACCCATTGTTTGAGAAGCCAAAGACCAAGGATATCTTGGTGATTACTCATCATCTCAGCAGGTAACCAGACATTGGGACGTAATGCTTTAGCAATATGCCGACACCACTCCGTATCTGATGGAGATAGCCGCTCATTAGCACTACCTCTTTGCGCAATTTCAGACGCTAAATAACATGCTCTTTGCCGCTGATGCTCATCAACTTGTAACCAGCTTATTAGCGTGTTATCAGGGCTTGGAGCATGAGAAGAGTTAAGGGCCAATTTAGCTCTTAACCCTTGCGGTGTCATGGCATCAAGACATTGCGACGTCGCAATAAGATCATGATATTCCGTAAGCTCAGCTAACCAACTGGCATCCATATTTCTCCAAGGTGTATACCAAAACGTGAGCCAAACAGCATCGTGCTCTATTGTCATAAAGATTCACCTGAAACAGGATCTGAACTTTGAGCGGTATTGGTCACTTCACCGCGGTTTTCTGCACCTGTTTGAGTTTTCTTACGCGAAAACACCCGCTCACGCCACTCAGGTTTTAGGCCGAACACCAAAGCGATAAACAAAATGAATACACTGATAATCGAAACACCGGCCATCGTCTTCCAAAAGGCAATTTGGCTTTTCTCGATTAAAAATGGCCCCCAGTTCACCCACTGTTGCTGCTCATGGTAGACCGCAGCAGGTACAAAGATAACACTAAGGTCATCAGGGTGATCCGATAAGCCAGGAATACTGGTTCTCACTAAACGTAAAATACGCGGACGGATAACATCAGGATCCAAACCTTGGCGATGCTTAATAAACACGGAAGCAGATGCAGGTTGAACTGGTTCACCAGGGGCAACTCGTTCAGGTAAAACCACGTGCACACGGGCAACAACCACACCATCAATTTGAGAAATAGTTGATTCCAGCTCTTGTGATAAGGCGTAAATGTAACGAGCTCGCTCTTCCAGCGGAGATGAAATCACCCCCTCCTTTTTGAACACTTCACCTAAATTCGCTCGCGCTTTCTTTGGCAGTCCAGCGGCTTCTAGAATACGCACAGCACGGGCCATATCGCTAGCATCAACAGATACCGTAACCCCTTCTTTATCCGCTGTTTTATCCGCTTCAATATGATGAAATGCCAATTCAGCAATCACATCATTGGCATCATTTTCAGATAATTTTCTATGCAGTTCTACGCTCTGCTGACAGCCACACAGAATTAAAACTAGCAGACACAATAAACCGCGACTATTAAACAACAAACTGTGCATTAGAGATCGCATAACTCTCCTCCAACTACTGCAAACTCGTTACTTTTTCAATGGCTTGCGTACCTTTGCTGATTAACTTAGTCGTCAGTAAACTTTCCAGGTAAAAAGATGACAAAGCACGGTTAGCTTGAATAACATCCTTGGGATCACTCGATCGCGATGCTTTTCTCAGTGCGCGGTTGGCATCATTAGACAGATTCTGCAGTTCTTTAGATGATCCAGCTAACTGATCGACAATTCTCTCAGCCACGTTAGGATCGGTTGCCGTATTTTGGCTTTTTATCGTGGCACTAAACCAAGAAATATCATCTTGAGTCGGTGATTGAGTAGGGCGAGAAAGTGATAAAGATGATGACTCGGTGTGAGTCGCTGTAACAGCCGAATGATTTGATTTAATAGCTTCAAATGACATGAGTTCCTCTCCTGGGCCCATGGAAAAAGCAGGTTGGATGCGGCCAAACCTGCCCATCCTATATCGTTTTACTGAGACACTTTATACAGTGAATCACTAATGATTGAGTTACATAGCATCATGCCATCGGAATCCAATTGTGAATTGCCCATGCTTTTGCCATTCATCAACCCTTTAACGTCTTGCATCGCATTTTTAAACTGACCCATTTCTTCACTATTAAAGTCTTTGCGTTTTTCAATACGATTCGCCCACCCCCCTTTCGGTGGCTCGCCATATTTCTCTGGATGTTGATCCATAAATTTGCCAATCGATTTAGCTAAATCTTTATCTTCTCGACCAAATTTATAACGACCGTGACGCTCTTTGATATCGAGGCCATCAATCGCCGTTTCCCCAACATGAGCAGCGAAATTGCCTCCCATAGAGAAACCCGATTCACCCACAGTAGTGAGATCTGAGCTTATTTGGGATGTTCCCCCTATAGACGAAGAGCCAAAACCAGCTGCACCAAAACCGCTTGATCCCATCCCCATGGAACCAAAACCATTTGATGAGCCAAAACTATTCTGTCCTAGATCACCGCAAGAATGGCCAGATACCCCACCAAGGCTAGAGCCCCCACCTAAACTTGAACTTGAAGAGCCACCACTCATAATTTGCGAGTAGCTGCCATCCATAATGCTGTTAAGCGCATCTTTTAAGCCCTGTTTAAATTGCTTAAATTCATCTGCGTTAAGACCATTATCTTCTTTCAGTTCATTTTTCCAGTGGTCTTTTCCACCAAAAGCCCCAGTTGGACCTGCGTATTTAGCGCTTTGTTTGTCCATAAAGCTCGCGACCATTTCCATAATTGGATTATCGGTCGTGTCATCGAACGTGGCACCGTTATCATTCTTCTTAAATAGTGCTTTAGTCAGAATGTCTGCCATTGTGTCAGCAATACTACTGCTGCTAGAGCCCAAACCACCAAAGCTAGAACTCATACCGCCACGGCTTGAGCCCATACCTGATGAGTTCAAACCACCCATTTGTCCAAAACCAGAAGAACTGGTAATAGAAAGGGTAAGCGTTGCATTAATCATACATTCCTCCTTGAGGAGTTACGTTTATTCATAGCTAGCTCAAAATAAATGGCGACACAGTGGCCGCCATAGAGCTAATCCGAAGATTAGTAGTTAATTGCTTTACCACTTTGGGTCGCAGCGTTGTTCGCTTTGTTCGCAGAGTCAACGTAACCGTTCATGATGCTGTTCACGGTATCAGTTTGCATTTTTTGAGCTTGAGCTGTCGCATTCATCATTGTTGTTTGTGCTGATGTTTGATCCAACATTGTTAGTGCTGATTGAGAAGCTGCTAGACCTGCACCACCTAAACCACTTAATAGACTCATGGTATATTCCTTTTATATCAGACAATTAAAAACTTAATTTTCACTCAACATGCCTCATGCATGTCTCGCTTTCTAAGTGGTAGGCCATCTCGTTCAGTTCCATAACGAATTACATTTTTCCAAGATTTTTTATTCATTGTCTTTTTCATCAACAGGAACTGATTGATTTCATTTGTTACTTATACTCAAGTCACTTGGGTGAGATATGGAAAGGTAATTGCTCTGCTTTAAAGCGGTTTGTCAGCGTCATCTCCAACATAAATGACCTAACTCTTTTGCTCTGCATTAAGAATATCAGTGGAGATAGTCCGATAATGCAGAGGATTAATTTTTAATCATCCTTTGCTTGTCTCAGACACTCATTTTAGTGCCACATATTATGTTAGATTCGCATCTTTTTTAATCACTGTAATTACTAACAAATTAGTTATTATATGAATTTTTTATCAGTTCACAGATAAGTTTTAGGTATTATGGATAGATTAACCTCCTCTTCACTACACGTGGAACCCCTCGCCGCTCTTCGTCAAGAAAATGCGTTATTAAATACATTAGTAGAACAAGTATATTCACCCGCCATTGCGATTATCGACCCAGACAGTGATTTTCATTTCACCTTCGTCAATAAGGCATTTTGCCGCCTATTTCAATTAGATAAAGTTCAGCTTTATCAACTTCAGCCGTGGCATATTAATCCAGAATTTAATCGGGAATATGTGGTCGAACAATGGATGGAACTAAGGCGTAAAGGAACACTCCGGCTGGAAATGACGTCTCATCTCGAAGGACAAGAGCCACGTTTAATCGAGATTATTGCTAACGATTTTTCCGGTCCTTCACCACACAAAATCATTGTGTATTTAAGAGATATCACCCAAGAAAAGGCCGTTCAACTTGAACACGCTCAACAATGTATTCATAGCCAAACGCTGCACATTGAGCAGCAATACCATAATGTGTTTTCCCATATGGCAGACGATATTTTGTTGCTTGAGCTCGATGAAAATAATGACCTCAGAGTCGTAGATATTAATCATTCGGCGGCCAAACATTTCCCTGAGCATCGCACCGTAAAACAGTACATTGGTCAAAAGCTCGTTGACTTACTGCCTAAAGAAAATATCGATGACTTAAAACAGTTACAACGCGAATGCTTATCTACAAAGACGACCTGTCATCAATACAACATTTTTTGTCACTTAGACCATCTCTATTACGACCTCACTATGACGCCCCTATTGGACGATCATCTTGAAATCAAACGAGTGGTGGTGGTGAAACGTGATATCACCGATAAAATTTTACGTGAGCAAGAGCGCAGAGCTCGCTCTCAGGAACTGAAAGCATCTGAAATGCAACTGCGTCGCCTTACCGCACATAACGAAAAAGTACGTGAAAATGAGCGTAAACATATTGCCCGAGAAGTGCATGATGAATTTGGTCAGCGCCTAACCGCTTTAAAAATGGGCATTCAAAGTTTGGCTCTTCAGTTACCGCCTTCAGAAACCAGTGAGCGTTTATTTTCTCAGCTACATGACCACCTAACTGAAACCATTACCTTTGCTCGTCACCTTGTCTCTCGCCTGCGGCCGGGTGCATTAGATATGGGGCTAATGGCAGCCCTGGAATGGCTGGTTGATGATTTTCGGCAACGTAATCCAACCTGTTGTTATACCCTGCGCCATAACCATATCGATGTGGAATTTGATGAAGATAGTGCCGTCGCTATTTTTCGAATTGTTCAAGAATCCCTTAACAATGCCTTAAAACATTCCTCTGCGGATCAAGTACAGATCACCTTGCACAAAGAGAGGGAACAGCTCTCTGTGATCATTAAAGACAATGGCTGTGGCTTTGACCCTTCTCAAGTTCATCATGACTCATTTGGTTTGATTGGGATGAAAGAGCGAGTGCTCAACATGTCTGCAGATTTAGAGGTTACGAGCAAGCCTAACGTCGGTACACAAATCACGCTTACCATTTGCCATTTAGATAAGGAGTCATGGGAATGAGTATTAAGCTGCTAATTGTTGATGATCACTCGATTGTCCGCGAAGGACTAAAACAGTTACTTTCCCTCTATGGAGATATCGACATTATTAATGAAGCGAATAACGGCGAACAGCTGTTAGAAAAGCTTCAACACCAAACGCCAGATATTATTACCTTAGATATTGTTATGCCGGGGTTGAGCGGTACACCTTTGATTGAAAACATTAAATCTCAGTATCCTCAAGTGCCGATTTTAATTTTGAGTATGCATAATGAAACACAAATTATTCGCCGTACATTACGCGCTGGGGCGCAAGGTTATCTAACCAAAGATTGTGATGCACAAACCTTACTTGAAGCTATTCGTTCAATTGCAAACGGCGGCCGCTATCTCGAACGAGAAGTGGCTCAAAAATTGGCTTTCGAGCCAGAACCGTTTGAAACCCAAGAAAAACATCAAGTGCTTTCCAAACGTGAATTTCATGTTTTTTGCCTGTTAGCGCGTGGATTAACGGTCAATGACATTGCCGATCAATTACATATAAGCAATAAAACAGTGAGTACGCATAAGTTTCGTTTAATGCAAAAAATGGACTTGTCGAGCAATAGTGAAATCGTGCGTTACGCCCTCAATCACAACCTAATTCAATAAGTTATAAAACATTCAATTCCTCCTGTTTAGGTGGAACCTCCTCGTTATTTCTGCCACTTACCCAAAGAGCAACATCACTACTTCGTTGAGCTGTGATGTTTGCTCCCCCATTGCACTGGTATCAACACCACCAGCTGCACAATCAATGAAACGGTAATAGGAACATAACGGATGATGTCGTTAACTATTCAAGCCGGAACGTCCGGCGCGGGAATGGGTGGAGGCCTTGGTGGTTTAGGTTCATCAGATCTCTCTTCAAATTCAAGTTCACAGTCTTTAGGTCAATCGAGCCTACTGGGTCAAAGTGGCCAATCCAATCCATTAGAACAACTGGTTGGTATGATGGTTCAAGCCTTGATGCAAGGTGGTAGTGGTAGTAGCCAAGGTCTTGGTTCGCAAGACGGTAGCAGCAGTGGCAGTAGTGATATTAGCGATATGCTAAAAGACATGTTGCAACAGCTAACTCAAGGCAATGGCACGTCAGATTCATCATCAGGCAGTTCAGATGGCAGCTCTGGTTCTCAAGGACAAATGAGCACTGAAGACCTAATGAAAATGCTGATGCTAATGATGAAAATGATGATGGGAGATTCCAGCTCATCAGGTTCAGACAGTAGTGGTGTCAGTGGATTAGGCAGCAATAGTGGCTTAGGTAGCAGCAGTGGCTTAAGCGATTCAAGCGGCACAGGTTCAGATAGCTTGATGCAGAACCTAGGTCAAAGCTTGGTTGATATCGGTAACAGCTTGATGCAAGGCTCTGGTGAAAGTGCACTTAATAGTGCCATTAGCCCGACTCAAGACGGTGGCGGTCAAATGAATGAAATGCTCACCGATGTGCTAAAAATGGTTGCCAAAATGATGGATAACAATGGTTCATCATTTGGTAGTTCCGGCCTTGATAGCTCTTCACTTGGTTTAGGTGGAGGCATGGGGAACTCAATGGGCGGAGACGCGTCTGTTTCTCTTTCCATTGGAATGAGTTAATCAACCTTAGTTATAAAACCCAAGCTCTCGCTTTGACTTGGGCAGAGCTTGTGGTTACTACTTCAAAGAGACCCTATCAATGACTCAATTACTTTCTAATCCAACTTCGCCTAAAACTTGGCTAGAACTCGTCGAACAAGGCGATGGCTATTTAACCCCAGAACAAAGACAAGCCTTTGAAAAAGCGATCAATATGGTCGTTGAACGTTTAGCGATTACGCTAGGTAAAGGCAACCAGACTCAAGAAGCCCCAGACAATTTTGATTTCGCCCGTTATATCGAGGGGCTTGAAGCTCGCTTTATCGCTGATGCAGAAGGTGAAAATGAACTCGAGCAAGATGCCGCTCTGACCGCTGCGCGAGTTGTCACTCATATTGCTGAGATCATTCAGAAAAACGCTTAGTTTTCTTGAGCCACGGACTCGCTGCAATCCCTGCCTGCTCGATCTGGTTCTCCCCCTTCAGGGGGAGTTAGAGGGGGTGTACAAACTGGAGACATACTTTACAAAATGATCTGGAGACTTCGTTTACATAAGTTATAAAAACACTCTTCAAGATACGAAATCCCCTCGCCCACTAACTCGCTGCAATCCCCCTTGTACAAAGTGGACATCGTTTACGTTTTAAACCGGGGACATGGTTTACACCTGTACCTAGCTTAGTCGAACAATTCTCTTCTGTCTTTCATCCAATAATCCTATTTTCATGAAGGAAAAATAGACTTCACTGACATCATCA
>NZ_WEKT01000045.1:0-44803 GCF_009874545.1 Vibrio eleionomae
TATTAATTTCAATTTGAATGTTGTCAGAATAAATATCACGGTTTAGAATTACGTTGTTATTTAAATTATTTAATGGGAAACAGTAATGTCGGAAGTAACGAAAACTCTACTGAATATTCGTAGCCTACGTGCTTACGCTCGCGATTTAACTCTAGAACAACTAGAAGAAGCATTGGATAAATTATCCACTGTTGTTGAAGAACGCCGTAAAGCAGAAGAAGAAGAACGCGCAGAACGTGAACAACAAGAAGCAAAACTTTCAGCTATTGCAGAACAAATTGCGGCTGACGGTATTGACGTTGATGCTTTAATTTCAGCACTAGCTGGCGAAACTAAAAGCAAAGCAAAAGGTAAACGTGCGCCTCGTCCACCTAAATACAAATATATAGATACTAATGGCCAAGAAAAAACTTGGACAGGTCAAGGTCGTACTCCTTCTGTAATCCAGAAAGCGCTAGATGAAGGCAAATCTCTAGAAGAATTTGCACTTTAATCTCAATCTCTTTTATAAAAAAGGCTTCCATTGAGAAGCCTTTTTTTTGTCAATTATTTTGACAATTCTAATATAAGTTTTAGTTAATTTATCAAATTAGTTTGAATTAAGGGAACCATTCCTATTTTTGAAACCGTTCCCAAATTAATGACCTTATAACCTATCAGGAATTATCTTTCCCAATACGATTCTTCTAAACTGTCTTCTCTCTCAGGTAAACCTTTTGATAAACGTGGAGAATGTTGAGCGAGTACTTCATAACTTGCTCGATTAGAATATTTACACACTTGTGAAAAAGAAGAATAGGTCAAGAATTCATGCTGGTGCTTACTTGAATTAGGCACAATCTCTTTATGGTATTTATTAGCAGCCATATCGTGCAGTAATGCCGATAAAGCAGCGTCCCCTGCTCCATTGGTATTTTTAATTTGTTCAGGCCCCCCCATATAAGGAGCGATATGCGAATACACTTTTATCGGGTTTCGGCAGGTTATCTTCTTCGCAGGACGGCTAAATTCAAAGCGATTAAATTCAGGAATAGAACCCGGTAGTAAAGGCAGAGAGGTTTCACGTTTACTTTCATCTTCTGTATATCCGGCCATAAATAATCCGATTGGTCCGGCAGTACACAATACTAAATCGACCCACTCTAACGCTTTATTCGCCGCCATTAAAGGATCATGCTCACCCGTTAAAGCTTCCGCTTCATCTTCATTCATAGCGACAACTGACACGTGCTCATTTAAAAAGTCACGCCAGAATTGTGGATCATCTTGAATAACAAACTTAGTTCCTAACGTTAATACAACGGGAACATGATGTTTTTTTGCGTATTCAATCGCTCTCATCGTTGCAAGTGGCATAGGATCGCCTTCTTTACAACGAACTAAATACGCCGTTAATACTAAGGCTGACGCATTTTCGAAAATAGATTCAGGAATATTATCTGCATGCAATTGGTTCATTTGACCTTCACTAATTGCAAACGTTCGCTCTCCATCTTCTGTAATTAATGCAAAGCAGCGTCCAATTGCTCCATCAACACCTTGTAGATAATTTAAATCCACACGACTTGAGGTATTACACAAATAGCGATATCCATAACTGCCTATTTTAATGTCATTGCTCATTACTCCAAGTAACGTTGAGCGATCATCCGCTAATACAGAATAGTTATGCAGCGTATTACCAATAGTGCCACCAGCGTATTCATTAGTAATGAGTTGTTTTGTTTTTAATTCGTTATAAAGTTTTTCAGCAGTAACATCGTCAAGGACTAACGAATGCCCTTTACTTAATCCATAACGTTCAATTAATTCGCTTTCGACTCGTGCTTCAATATCAACCAATGTCTGATCAATACCTATTACGTGGGTACTCGACAAATTAACTTTTTCTTGTGCTTTAACAACTAATGGATCACGAGCGTGAACAGGAAAATAATGTTTTGACTTACGCCGGCCTGGAAATTTCATAATACCCTGCAATTCAATCTAGACAGATAGGGAGGGCGATTCTACATCGCAGTCTGATTCACGACAACTCACTGTATTATAGCAAACGATTTCATGATGAAAATTTTCACGATGCTGAGTTAAGTAACCGATTACAATAATAATTGTTTTCATTTAGATATATATTTATATCAACTGTTATTTCATTTAATAATAGATGTAATATCTAATATAGCTACAAATGTAATAGTACCTACCACATCTCATATTTGTATCGACTTTGTATCGACACCAAGACTTTCACATCAAATTTGCCAATTTTGTCAGCCACAGGGTGGTCTTATCACTGCTTTTATCCGACGAAACTACGCTATAACGTACGGAATCAACTGTCCTCAATTTTTTCTTTCTGTTAGAATCTGGCTCCAAGTTAATTTAGTGGTATTAAGTTATGTCAGAGAACCTCAACGCAAACAGTCAGAAAAAAGTGATTGTCGGCATGTCAGGTGGTGTTGATTCGTCCGTTTCTGCTTATCTTCTTCAGCAACAAGGCTATCAAGTAGAAGGCTTGTTCATGAAGAACTGGGAAGAAGACGACGGTGAAGACTACTGCACTGCCGCGCAAGATCTTGCCGATGCGCAGGCTGTTTGTGACAAACTTGGTATCCATTTGCACACAATTAACTTTGCTGCAGAATACTGGGACAACGTGTTTGAATACTTCCTTGCAGAATATAAAGCAGGACGTACTCCGAACCCAGACATATTGTGTAACAAAGAAATCAAGTTCAAAGCCTTCTTAGAATTTGCTGATGAAGTGTTGGATGCCGACTATATTGCTATGGGGCACTATGTGCGCCGTACATTCCCAGAACATGGGGAAAAAGCACAGTTACTTCGCGGCCTGGATGGCAATAAAGACCAAAGTTATTTCTTACACGCATTAACGGAAGCTCAAGTTGCTCGTAGTTTATTTCCTGTCGGAGAACTTGAGAAACCTGAAGTGCGTCGTATCGCTGAAGAGCAAGATTTAATCACAGCGAAAAAGAAAGACTCAACAGGGATCTGTTTTATTGGTGAGCGTAAATTCACTGAATTCCTTTCGCGCTATTTACCCGCTCAACCGGGTAAAATCGAAACGCCTGAAGGTAAAGTCATTGGTGAACACCAAGGTTTGATGTACCACACTCTCGGTCAACGTAAGGGTCTTCATATCGGTGGTATGAAAGATTCTAGCGATGAACCATGGTACGTCGCTGAAAAAGATCTTGAGCGTAATGTGTTAATCGCAGTTCAAGGTGCCGATCATCCCCTTTTGAAATCTAAAGGTTTGATCGCGTCTCAGGTGACTTGGATTAGCCAAGAACCTTTGCAAGATACCTTAACATGCACAGTAAAAACTCGTTATCGTCAAACGGATATACCATGCGTAGTGACCCCACTCGATGATAATACCGTTAGAGTGATATTCGATGAACCGCAAATTGCCGTTACACCAGGACAGTCCGCTGTCTTCTATCAAGGTGAAGTTTGCCTTGGTGGCGGTGTGATTGAAGAGCATTTGTCGTAACCGTAACTTAGGAGTAATTACGTGGCTAATACACTTTATGACCGTACAATTGCTTTTGCTGGGATCTGCCAAGCAGTAACATTAGTCCAGCAGACTGCAAGAAATGGTCAATGTGATTCAGACGCGTTTGAAGTTGCACTCCGTTCAGTTCTATGCATGAACCCAAAAAACACACTTGATGTTTTTGGCAATGAGGCCAACTTAAAAGTTGGCCTTGAATGCTTAGTGAAAGGCATAGACAGTACACCAGCAGGCAGTGAAATTACTCGCTATGTAATTAGCCTGATGGCATTAGAACGTAAGCTCACTCGTCGTCGTGATGCCCTATCACAACTTGGTGATCGTCTTGATACTTTAGAACGTCAAGTCGCTCACTTTGACCTTCTTGATGATCAAATGATCAGCAATTTAGCTAGTGTTTATCTTGATGTGATCAGTCCTATTGGTCCTCGTATTCAAGTCACTGGCACCCCTTCTGTATTACAACAACCTGCCAACCAAAGCAAAGTTCGTGCGCTATTATTAAGTGGAATCCGCTGCGCTGTTCTTTGGAGCCAAGTTGGTGGTAAACGTCGTCACTTAATCTTCGGCCGTAAAAAAATGGTTGAAGAAGCGCAACAGATCCTTAAGAGAATCTAAGCCATGACGTCGTCAAATCTTATTCACTCTCAACCTTAACTCATATATTCAGGAGAAGAACATGGAACTGTCAGCATTGACTGCTGTTTCACCGGTAGACGGCCGCTACGGAAGTAAAACGATTGCGTTACGCAGTATCTTCAGTGAGTATGGCCTCCTAAAGTACCGTACTATCGTTGAAATACGTTGGCTACAGAAGCTTGCAGCCACAGCTGAGATCGCGGAAGTCCCTGCCCTAAGCGATGAAGCGAAACAATTCCTTGATAATATCGCAGCAAACTTCAACGAAGAAGACGCAGCTCGTATCAAAGAAATTGAACGCACCACTAACCACGATGTAAAAGCGGTCGAGTACTTCTTAAAAGAGAAAGTGGCATCTGTTCCTGAACTACACGCAATCAATGAATTTATTCACTTTGCATGTACGTCTGAAGACATCAACAACACTTCACATGCGTTAATGCTTAAAGAAGCACGTGATACAGTGTTCCTTCCTGAAATTCGCAACATCATTGATGCGATTAAAAAACTTGCACATGATTTCCGAGACATTCCTCTATTGTCGCGTACACACGGCCAGCCAGCTTCTCCATCAACTATGGGTAAAGAAATGGCAAACGTGGCGTACCGCATGGAACGTCAATACAAGCAGATCGCTAACACTGAAATTCTAGCTAAAATCAATGGCGCGGTAGGTAACTACAACGCTCACCTTTCTGCTTACCCAGATTTAGACTGGCACAAATTCAGTGAAGAGTTCATCACTGAATCACTAGGCGTAAACTGGAACCCATACACCACTCAAATTGAACCGCATGATTACATTGCTGAACTATTTGATGCTATCGCACGTTTCAACACTATCTTGATCGATTTCGATCGTGATATCTGGGGTTATGTTGCACTGGGTCACTTTAAGCAAAAAACCATTGCTGGCGAAATTGGTTCTTCAACCATGCCACACAAAGTAAACCCAATCGACTTTGAAAACTCAGAAGGTAACCTAGGTCTAGCAAACGCGGTCTTGACTCACCTAGCACAAAAATTACCTATTTCTCGTTGGCAGCGTGACCTAACTGACTCAACAGTTCTACGTAACCTTGGTGTTGGTGCTGGCTACTCAATCATTGCTTATACTTCAACATTGAAAGGCATCAGCAAGCTAGAGATCAACGAAGCAGCATTAGCTGATGAACTAGACCACAACTGGGAAGTTCTTGCTGAACCAATTCAAACAGTGATGCGTCGTTACGGTATCGAAAAACCGTACGAAAAACTGAAAGAGCTAACTCGTGGTAAACGTGTTGATGAAGCAGCAATGCACGCATTTATCGACGGTCTAGAACTACCAGAAGATGAAAAAGCTCGCCTAAAAACAATGACTCCAGGTAATTATATCGGACAAGCTGTTGAATTAACTGACAAACTATAATTCTATTGGATAGTTTGACTTTGAGTTAAAGGGGCTGCATATGCAGCCCCTTTTCTTTTAATTGGTCACTATTCGATACCGAATCATCCCTATCACTCCTTACTGAAAAACAGTGTCACCTTCCCCACTTCCACGCCCCATTTCGTAATCGAGGTTAAATTAAATAAGTGCTTGTCATCCTGACGATACATCCAATCATCGAAATGCACTTGGATTTCTCTTTCATCCGTTTTTAGCAAAAAATCGTAACGCCAACGTAACGCATTCCCGACTTCCACCCCAGTTGCATTGCCAATGATATCGGCTGCTTTACCGATATAGGTTCCATCATGATGACGAGTTATGGTCCACAGCCGACCGTCAGTTTCACCATCATCATAAAGAAACTGCTCATCCAGCGTTAATATGCCATCATTCACCGTACCAGTGATCACGACATGAAAGCGGCGCGTTTGTTGGTTGGTGTAATCTTGTACCATACCCCAAGCTTGAGTCTGCCCCGTAAAATATTGAAACAGATCAAACCGAGGTGATGTGCCTTTATAATCATTGATATCTGCACTGCAACTGGTTATCGATGCAATAATAAGAAACAGGCCGATCCAACGGAATGCCTTAAATGATGAGCGAATAGCAGTCATTATTTTTCCCCGATCAACTGTAAGCGTAAATCTGGATATTCAGTATTAGTGGCAAGCCAAATTCCCAAAAATGCTCGATCCAATTCAGTATCGTTGATGGTGCCAACAAACTGTAATGTCTGTTTAACAGGATGGAAGTAGAGCTTGCCTTGCCCACCTTGACTGACATAAATCAGTTGATCACCCTTAACTACAGATGGGAATAAGGTGGCAAGGTAGTTTATCCAACGATCAATCAGCGATTCGTTATAATCCATCTCTAACCACTGTTTACGTGTTGCTTTGAGTAGTTCTTGTGCGGAAATTTTGCGCTGGTATTCAATTTGTAAGGCTGCGGTTTTCCCTTCTCCATGATAAATACCATCAGGCGTTCTTAATGTTGATCGATAGACATCGAACCAAAACCATGTGAACTCAGCCTGCCCAACAATCGGCCATGATGCCCATCGATTATCTGCAACCTGTAATTGCAAGCCATCAAATGTCTTGGGCGATGAAGCAAAGCTCGTTGAACTGACTAACAACAGCATCACTAAAAAAACCTTTATAGACGTTGTGTACACCACTTATATCGCTCCTCAACAAACACTAGGCACAAGGTAACGACACTCCATTGCAAAAAAAGTATCGCTAATGTAACAGTGAGTGAATAGGTAAATGTAACGGCACCGAGTTCTAATCCTGCATAATAACTGGTGACGCCGCCTAGCCCACCAACCATTGCCATCAATAGCTTAGGCCAACGTGATAGTACTGGCACCAGAAAATGGCAGTACCAAGCAAACGCAATCCACACACTCATCAACCAAATGGGAAATCCATCTGCGGCGAAACGAAACAGGTCAAAATGGATATTGAGTCCATCCAAACCAATGCCCAGTCCACTAAAGATGACAAGATGCCAACACCATTTTCCCCAAACGATGTGTAATAACCATGTACCGACCGCTCCGCCGAGCGCCCACCATTGCCACTCTGTTTGCCCCATCACACAGAGGAACCACAGTAATTGGAACCAAACCGAGGCGCAAAACACCACCATCGTATTACTGCGGGCGCTCTAAAGTCATATGAATGACCGAAATCGTGCGTGCACGAAACCCTCCTTCACAGTAACAAAAATAGTAACGCCATAGGCGAATGAACTTTTCATCATAGCCAAGAGAACGAATCGTATCTAACTGCTGTTCAAAGCGTTCGCGCCAAGCGTGGAGAGTTTTGCCATAATCAAGGCCAAAGTCATAAAGGTCACGGACTAAAAAATCGGTATGGTGTGTTGCACAACGAGTCAGCGCAGTAATGGAAGGGAGAAAACCACCAGGGAATATATATTTTTGAATAAAATCAACATTGCTACTGTAGTAATCGTAACGTTGGTCAGCAATGGTGATAGCCTGAATAGCCATTTTACCACCAGGTTTGAGGCGCTCTTGGCACTGATGCAAGTAGCTTGCAAGATAACGTTTACCGACTGCTTCAATCATCTCTATCGACACCAATTTATCAAATTGTCCATCCAATAACCGGTAGTCCTGTTTAAGTAAGGTAATACGATCGCTCAATCCCGCTTGGTTAATTTTCTCTTTTGCGTACAGATATTGTTCTTCTGAAATGGTCGTGGTTGTGACCTGACAGCCATATTCCTGCGCCATATAAATCGCCATCGCTCCCCAGCCAGTCCCTATTTCTAACACTTGATCATCGGGCTTTAGATCTAACTGTGCACACAGCCGCTGCATTTTATTTACCTGGGCTTGCGTAAGAGACTCTTCTTCATGAAGATACAAAGCGCTGGAATACAACATGTGATGGTCAAGAAACGTTTCATACAAATCATTTCCAAGATCATAATGATCCATGATATTACGTTTCGCTTGCTTAACTGAATTGTGTTTAAGCCAGTGACCAAGCTTAGTTAGCCACTGTTTTATCTTGCCCGATTGCTGTTCGACACTGTCTAACATCGTGAGGTTTTTGGCGACTAATTCAACGACAGCCGTTAAGTTCGGACTATCCCATAACCCTTCGATATAGGCTTCTGCACCACCGATACTACCGCCACGCAATACACGTCTATAAAACTCAATATCATGAACATGAATTTCAGCTTGAAGCTCAGTTTGTCCAGCACCAAACAACACAGTTTGCGGTTCTCCTGATGCAAAATATTCCACGATAGATAAAGAGCCAACATTAAGTCTTGCTAACCCTTTCAATAACAGTGAACGCGCTCCTTTTTGCATCAACGTTTCTTTTTTTGGTAAGGGCATTGAGGAACTGCTTAACATGAAGGATTCTCCTTATCTTGCTTATCCGTTTTTTTAGTGCGATTGGGATGATCGTATATTGGGGCACCTTTCCACCATAATTTGCATGCTTCCCAGTAAATCCCGGCCATAACCTTAACCGTCATGATAGGTGTACGTAGCAACAGACGAATTAGTTCAGTTGATTGGAAAGGACGCGCGCTTAACAACATCGTTGCATCGAATTCTTTTTGATCTCGATAACAGGCTAAATGAATAAACAAACGCTGTTGAAGTGGTTTTAAACGCCAATGATATTGCTGTTGAATTGGGTTAAAAGGTGACACGTGAAATGCCTTATTGTGCACCCAATTTTCTCTATGCTCACCTTCATCTGCGGGTATCGCATAATAATGACGCTCGTTCCATGGGGTATTACTTACTTCGGCCAATAAGTATTGCCACACATCGTTTTCATCATATATGTAATAAAAATTAACCGGGCTAAAATACAGCCCGAGGTAACGTAAGTGCAACACTGCCGACACTCGTCCAGAAAAACGTTCACCGGTCAGTTGATACACTTTATCGAGCACAGCTTGTTTTAAATCGCCGTTCCCCACATAATCACTACGCTTGAGTCTCGCCCAATGCCACCAGCGTTCTCCCAAGCCCCACACCCTTGATTGGAGATCGGGCCATTCATCCAGGTCGATACATGGCATGAACAGTCCATATTTTAGTGAGTGCTTAATCGGCACATAGCGGCTGTGCTTTACTTCACCAACAAATAAGTGACTATGCTTGATAACCATCAGGCTGCCCCTTGCGTATGTTTTGCATCAAACTGAGCTTCTAATTGCGCGACAACGTCTAACGCACTTCGCACGCCATCTTCATGAAAACCGTTATACCAATACGCGCCACAAAACCAGGTATGTTGCGCACCATTAATCACAGCCCGTTTACTCTGTGCAGCGATAGCCTCGATGGTAAATACTGGGTGCTCATAGGTAAATTGACGCAGAATTTTACTTGGATTGATCGCTTCGGTGCGATTGAGTGTGACGCAAAACGTTTGTGGTGCACGAATATGCTGCAAAATATTCATATTGTACGTAACAGCTGGCAGCCGGGCCTCTTCCCCTTGTTTTCCCTCTAACCAATAATTCCATGAAGCCCAGGCACGATGACGTTTAGGCAAAAGATCAGTATCAGTATGCAACACCACTTCATTGGGCTGGTAGGTCAGCGAACTCAATAGATTGGTTTCGTCTGTGGATGGATCATCAAGCATTGCCAAGGCTTGATTACTGTGACAAGCAAATATCACTTCATCAAATCGTTCTTTCACCCCATTACTGACCACTTCAACCCCCAGTTGCCCTCTAATGACGCGAGTTACTGGACTATTGAGCCGTATTTTATGCGCAAACCCTTTGGTTAACGGTTCAATATAGCTTCGAGATCCTCCCTCTATCACATACCACTGGGGACGATTAGTAATATCAAGCAGGCCATGGTTTTGAAAAAAGCGGAGAAAGAAGTCCAATGGGAAATGGCGCATATCTGCCATGGTTGATGACCAAATGGCTGCCCCCATGGGTAAAATGTAGTTTTCACAGAAGTAGTCACTAAATCCATTCTTTAACAGAAATTCACCTAACGTCGAGTAACGTTGGTGAGTTTTGGCTGACTCTTTAGCAAGCTGATTAAAACGCAAAATTTCACGGATGAAACGATAAAATGTCACATTAAACCAATTGCGTTTCTGCGCAAATAACGTGCTTAGCGTATGACCGTTATACTCCAACCCATTACTATCATTACGGACACTAAAACTCATTTGAGTTGGACGGCGCTTAACCCCAATGTCATCCATCAAACGGATGAAGTTAGGGTATGTGCGATCGTTATAGACAATGAACCCAGTATCGATTGCATATTGCTGTCCTGCGACCTTGATATCAACCGTTGCGGTATGACCCCCAATATAATCATTCGCTTCATAAACAGTCACATCATGATGAGTATGTAGATAATACGCCGATGTTAATCCTGATATTCCTGAACCGATAATCGCAATTTTCATTTATTGCTCCCCTGCTCGCGGATCAAATTCTTCATTAACCTTTGCTGCCATGAGTAAGGTAGCAGCGCGATAAGTCTAATCATGGTTGTAAAAACGCGAGGTACATAAATGTGTGGTTTACCTTTAGCGAGGCCCTTTCGGATGCCTAGTGACGCTTGCTGTGCTGAAATCATCATTGGCATAGAGAAGGTATTTTGGGCAGTTAATGGCGTTGCAACAAACCCGGGATAAACCACTGAAATATCTACATGACTCGGACGCCATGCCACTCTTAATGCTCGAGCCAAATAAGTAATTGCCACCTTTGATGCCCCATAAGCTTCTGCGCGAGGCATAGCCAGTTCCCCTGCGATAGAGCTTACAATGGCAACCCTATTCCCTGCGCGTAAAAGAGGTTGAATGCCTTCAATACAATTAACAACACCTTGAAAGTTAACCGCCATAACTCGAGAAATTAGGTCGCTATCAATAATACCGTTATCAATATATTCACAGACCCCAGCATTCAAAATCCACAATTCAGGTTCAAAAGGCAGGCATTGCAACGCTTTCTTTGTGTCATCGGTGTTGGTCACATCAAACGCTAACGGAGTGATATTAGGAGCAATCTGCTGTAATTCATGCAGCGCCTGTTGGTTACGACCACACGCTATTACCTGTGCACCTTCCTTGGCATAGTCCGTCGCAAGTTGTTTACCGATACCTGAACTAGCTCCAGTGATCAAAACCTTGAGGCTCATTGTCCTAACCTCTGTTTAATGGTTCGAATGATCGCGCCAACGCAAGGTATGTTTTCGTAAACCATTTCACCTAAATCAAAATAATCACGATGGTAAATAACTTTGTCGTGCTCAAAACGAATATGCGAGACCCCTTTCACTGAAATAGTCGCCCCCCCCTTGAGCTTTGGATGCTCTAATGCCATTGTCCAGACCAAAAAACCTCCATTGCCGGTTTGATGAGCTTCATGAATCGTAAAGCGGCAACCGGTAACATTGAGATATAACTGCTCAAAATAATGTTCGAGTGAAGAAAGTCCATTAATCTGATGGGCTGCATCTTCAAAAACGATATCAGGGTGATAGATTTGCGACAGGGTATTTAAATTACTTTTACCGAGCTGTTGATAAAACTCCGCGACCGATTGAACATCCATGCTTAACCTCAAGCTTATACAAAATAATCTTCGTATAACTGATTTTAAAATTAGTTCAGCTACACGAGTTGCACAAAGAAAAATGAGTAACTTGTGATTGATGTTTACGATAATGCTGGAAAAAAGATCAGTGAGTAAAGAAATGACTAGCAATAAAAAAGCCAGCATAAGCTGGCTTTATAGAATTAATGTGTGTCGGTTAATTATAAACGACGTAATGCATCAATTCGTTTTTCCAATGGAGGGTGGCTCATCAGTAACTCAGTTAAACTGCGTTTACCGTTAATGCCAAATGCCATCATAGATCCTTCCAATTGAGATTCATGGCTCATTTTCAAACGCTCTAGTGCCGCAATCATTTTCTGCTTACCCACTAACGAAGCTGAGCCTGCATCCGCATAATATTCTCGGCGACGGCTATACCACATGGTAATAAAGCTTGCTAGGAAGCCAAACACCAACTCCAATACCGTCGAGACAAGGAAATAAACCATAAAGTTATTACCGCCCTCACCCTCTTCAGAGTCGCGGCTAGAAATAATATTCGCCACAAATCGCGACAAGAAAATCACGAAGGTGTTAACCACGCCTTGCATCAAGGTCATAGTCACCATGTCACCATTGGCGATATGACTTATCTCATGAGCCAACACTGCTTCTGCCTCATCGCGCGTCATGCTATGCAATAACCCTGTTGAAACCGCCACGAGAGACTCATCGCGTTTGGCTCCAGTTGCAAAAGCATTCATATCAGGCGAATCATAAATTGCGACAGTCGGCATTCCAATACCAGCTTGCTGAGCTTGACGGCTCACTGTTTGCACTAACCAGTGCTCCATTTCATTACGTGGGTTCTCTATAACGGAACCCCCAACCGACATAAGCGCCATTTTCTTTGACATCAATAGCGAAATGAACGCGCCACCGAAACCAAATATTGCAGCAAAAACCAGTAATCCGGTCAGACTACCTGATTTCATTCCGGTCACGGCGTAAACAATATTCAAAACAACACTTAGCACCAATACAACAGCAAGGTTGGTTGCTAGGAATAACAGGATTCGCTTCATTAACTTTCTCCAGATAAGACAGCTTTATTGTTAGCATTAGCACACTTAATTAGCTGAAGTGCACTGAACAGCTTTTATAGTTCTCTAATACATATAGTCTTAAATTTAAAAAACAAGGTTAAGCAATAACTTGCAACAATTAGTTACTAATCAAGTAGAAGTGTAAACTCATCTCTTTAATCGGCAATACTATCTCGAGTGACATCAAGAACCGAACCGCATTCTAAATCGAAAATTCATACACTGCATTCATAAAAAATGATATGCACATCAAATTGATGCAACACCTACTACTTTAGTCGAATTGAGCAATCTTACATCGTTATCTAAATTAAAAACTGTGTTTTCAAACTATGCCTGTTTATCATTTTGATTCAAACAGGCTAGCCTCAAGGTAAATCAGTAATGATCAATCTTGCTGATTTACTATGGATGTCTTAAGGATACTTGTCTCACTAAGGAAACGATCATGGCTGAAATGAATAATTATCAAATGGCAATCGATTTACTGCGCTGCCACTTAGGGCTCACCGAAGAAGAAGCTAAACATCAACTTGGTTTAGACAAAACAAAAACGGTTGAGAAAAATGATACGTCTGGTGGTATTAATTGGTTGGATTACTCGGATGAGTAGTATTTACATACGATAAATTTCAATTGAAAAGGCCCTGAGAGACAGGGCTTTTTCTCGATTCCTCTAGAGATAGGATAAACTACGCGATAATTTCCTCTACAAGCGCATCTAGGTGGATATATTTGCCCAAATCTTGTCTTCTTGCACTTAAAAGATAAGGAATCTCTCCAAGTTTAGGGGCGCCTAAACGCTGTTCTAAAATGTCGATAATATCCGCGTAATGTTCAGTACCGGGATTGATTCGGTTAGCAACCCAACCCGCTAACTCTAACCCATCAGCTTTAATCGCTTCTGCGGTTAAAAATGCATGGTTTAAACACCCTAATTTAATACCAACAACTAAAATAACCGGGATTTTTTCCTTTTTTACCCATGCAGATAAACACTCGGTTCTCGAAATAGGCACACGCCATCCACCCGCGCCCTCTACGACAACCACATCGGCTTTCTTTTTATTCTCTTTTAAAGCCGAACTTAATACTGAATATTCAATACTGATATGTTCGTAATCAGCAGCAATATGTGGTGATGCTGGCAACTCAAGGGCATAAGGGTTCACCTTTTCATAGGGTACCTCTTGTGTCGCCGCTTTCATGAGTTGCAATGCATCATCATTACGAAAGCCCTCGGTGGTTTTCTCACATCCAGCGGAAATGGGCTTATAACCGACCGTAGTTAATCCTTGGGCAGCAAACGCCTGAAGAATCGCTTTAGACGTCACTGTTTTGCCTACATCGGTATCCGTACCCGCTATAAAAAATACATGACTCATCGAAGAATAACCCCTAAACAAACTTGATAGGTAGCAGGCAATACACCGTCATCATTTTTGAACTCTTGATATGACTCTTCTAATCGAGCCAAAACCTGCTTATTGAATGCTGCCGTGATACGACCCGGAACGTGGTTAGCACCAATTCCCTTAAGATCTTTCATCAAGGAAACTGCAGTGTTATACCAAACCGTCATTGCTTGAAAGTTTAGAGTAGTGTCGAAATTGCCAGATTGCGCTAACGCAATTTTTACCTGATTAGCCGATAGGAAATGATTAATGTGTTGATATGAATCAACTGTTGACCATGCGATTTTTAACTCGTTGAGTGATCCATCCACCAAAGTAGAAAAAAAGCCTTTCCCTCCCTTTCTAAGTATTCGCTTTATTTCTTTCAATGGAATAGCGAGATCATCACACCACTGTAATGCTAAATTTGAGAAGACATAATCAATACTGTTATCAGCGAAAGGCAGTAGCTCAGCATCAGCAAGGTGATAACTCATCTGATTATCGCCACAACGCTCTTGGGCTTTAGTCAGCATATGGGATGATAAATCAACACATATCACCTGTGCTCCCCGACATTTCAGTTCAGAAGAAAAGTAACCGGTGCCACAACCAAGATCGAGTACACGCCGCCCTGTCAGATCATCAGGAACCCGCTTTAATAGTTCGCGACCTACATCGCGTTGAAAATGGGCATGGTTATCATAGTTATCTGCAGCTTTTGAAAAGGATTTCGCCACTTGTTGTTTATCTACCGAGACGGTTAACACATTAGAATTACTCGTCATTTAAGGCCTCTTCATACAAACTTTCTAATACTCGACCAAGAGCAAAAACTTGCTCGGTAGTATGTGATGCATTAAGAGTAATCCTTAAGCGAGCACTTCCTTTTGGTACAGTAGGAGGCCTTATTGCTGTGGTCCAAAATCCTTTTTCTTTAAGGGAATGAGACCATTCCATCGCTTGGATATTATCTCCAACAATAAAAGGCTTGATTGGCGTTTCGGTGGCCACATAACCGGGTAAATGACTCGTCGCTTCACAATACGCTTGGTTGAGCTCAGCGAGATGTTCTCGACGCCACGATTGAGTCTGCAACATAGTGAGCGAATGCGATAGCGCATAAGCTTGCGCCGCTGGCATTGCGGTTGAATAAACATAATGACGAGCAAATTGCAGTAGATATTCAGTCACTACATGGCTCGCTAACACAGCGGCTCCCGATATTCCCGCCCCTTTACCAAAAGTAACCACCAAAATATCAGGACTTATCCCTGCACGAGCACAACTTCCTCGACCATCGGGACCCCAGACGCCAAGGCCATGAGCATCATCAACCATCAGCCATGCTCGGTCTTTTGTTTGCTGCATCATCTGTGCGAGTGGCGCTGCATCACCATCCATGCTAAATACGCCTTCAGTGACAACAAGCGTGTCTTCTTTCTCCGGCAGTAAGCGTTGTAAATGCCCAAGGTCATTATGTTTAAAACGGCGCACGGTCGCGGTAGATAACATACCTGCTTCAATTAATGAGGCGTGATTAAGTTTGTCTTGTAAAACTACATCATCCTTTTCTAAAAGAGTCAGTAACACTGCTTGGTTAGCACTAAAACCCGAGTTAAATAGTACTGCACCTTCAAATCCCAACCATTCACATAACTGATCGGTTAATCGGGCGTGAGCTGGACTGAATCCAGTCACTAGTGGCGATGCACCACTGCCACATCCGTACAAGCGAATGCCCTGTTGCCAAGCATCTGCCAGCTCTTTAGAGCTGGCTAACCCTAAATAATCATTACTTGAGAAGTTAATCGCTTGCCCCTGATTAGAGGCAATTACCTGCTCTTTCACTCGTTCAAGTACCACTGGGCTGCGAGTCAATCCTTGTGCTTCACGCAGCGACAATGCCTCTTGAATGCGCTGTTTAAAGACTGGCATCATAAAATAGATCATCCTTACTAGGGCGAGCTACAACACGTTCAATCACTTGATCTAATAGTTCATTAGCCGTGATGTCATCCGGTTTTTGTGCCACTTCATGCCGATTAATACCGAGCTTTTTAAATAGTTGTAAGTCACTATCCTCATTCGGATTAGGCGTTGTTAGCAATTTACAGCCATAAAATATTGAGTTAGCACCCGCTAAAAAACAAAGCGCCTGCATTTGTTCATTCATCTTTTCTCGCCCAGCAGATAGGCGCACCGCAGAAAGTGGCATCATAATTCTCGCTGCAGCGATAAGGCGAATGAAATCAAAAGGATCAACGTCATCAGCATTTTCTAACGGTGTACCTTTAACTTTGACCAGCATATTAATCGGTACACTTTCTGGCGGAACGGGCAAATTGGCGAGTTCGACTAGTAAGCCAGCCCGATCTTTCTGGCTTTCCCCCATGCCAATGATGCCGCCAGAGCAAATCTTCATTCCCGCATCACGCACATGCTCTAAGGTATCTAAACGGTCTTGGTAGGTACGAGTGGTAATAATTTGACCGTAATACTCAGGGGAGGTGTCTAAATTATGGTTATAGAAATCTAACCCTGCTGCCGCAAGCTCCTGTGCTTGGTGTTCATTAAGCATGCCTAGAGTCATACACGTTTCTAAACCTAGTTTTTTCACGCCAGTGATCATTTGCTTGATATAAGGCATGTCGCGCTCTTTCGGATTCTTCCACGCAGCTCCCATACAAAATCGGGTTGATCCTGCTTGTTTCGCTTTTTGCGCCGCTTCCAGCACTTGCTCGACTTCCATTAAGCGCTCTTTCTCCACCTGAGTCGTATAATGCGCACTTTGTGGGCAGTACTTACAATCTTCAGGGCATGCACCTGTTTTGATCGATAACAGGGTACTGACTTGTACATGATTATGGGGATGATAAGTCCGATGTACGGTTTGAGCCCGATAAACGAGCTCCATAAACGGTAAATCGAGTAACTCAGCCACTTCAGAAACAGACCAGGTATGACGAACTTCCACGTGTAATTCCCTAATTTTTTTAGTTTTCTTGTTGGCTAGTCTATAACTAACCGCTAAACTGTCAACCAAATTCAATATTTAAGGTTTACAAGTGATCTCATTATGACAATTGATTTGGACTTTGATCGCCAACATATCTGGCATCCTTATACCTCGACCGTTGAACCACTCACTTGCTACCCCGCTCACTCGGCGCAAGGTGTATATATTTATCTTGAGGATGGTAAAAAACTGATAGATGGGATGTCGTCATGGTGGGCTGCCATTCACGGCTATAGTCACCCTCGCTTAGTCAACGCTGCCAAAAATCAAATTGATAAGATGAGCCATGTCATGTTTGGCGGATTAACACATCAACCAGCCATTGATGTCTGTGAAAAATTACTTGCGTTGACACCCGAACGTCTAGATAAAGTATTCCTCGCAGACTCGGGGTCGGTTGCCGTTGAAGTCAGCCTAAAAATGGCATTGCAATATTGGTATAGTCGCGGTGAATATCGCCCACAATTTCTGACAATTAGTAAGGGATATCATGGTGATACATTCGCAGCGATGTCAGTCACCGACCCTAATAATTCAATGCACAGTATGTATAAAGGCTTTTTGCCTCAACACATTTTTGCTGATGCGCCGCAATTAGGATTTGGGGATACGTGGGATTACCGCGATATCGAAAGTTTTGCTGACCAACTACGGGATAATCACCACAAGATCGCGGCGGTCATTCTAGAACCTATCGTTCAAGGGGCAATAGGGATGCGTATTTACCACCCGCAATTTTTGACCGAAGTTCGCCGACTATGCGATCAATATGGTGTGCTACTAATACTCGATGAGATTGCCACCGGATTTGGTCGAACAGGGAAATGTTTTGCATTCGAACACGCAAACATCGTTCCAGATATACTCTGTGTAGGAAAAGCGTTAACGGGTGGGTTTATGACGCTATCTGCAACGATCACCACGACAAAAATTGCTGATACAGTCAGTGGTGGCAAAGCGGGTTGCTTTATGCATGGCCCAACCTTTATGGGGAACCCTTTAGCCTGTGCAGTTGCGGCTGAGAGCTTAAGTATGATAAGTGAGGGAATATGGCAGCATGAAGTACAGCGCATAGAAAACATTTTTGCCGATGAACTCCCCCGTATTAGCCAGCATCCCCAAGTTAAACATACCCGCTGGATTGGTGCCATTGCCGTGATTGAAACTCACCACCCTGTCAATATGGAAATGATCCAAGCACTATTTGTGGCTAATGGCGTCTGGATTCGTCCATTTGGTCATCTTATTTATTTAATGCCTCCATTTATCAGCCAAAATGAGCACATTTATGCGCTCATTTCAGCGATTGAGCTTGCGCTGAATACGTCAGAGTGCTTTAAGCCAATCGCAGCTACTATTGATTAATTAAATCAACATAATGCTGCCACATTTCGAGTGCTTCATCGTAGGCTTTATTGCGATCTTGATATTCGGTAAACAGCAGAGCCGCTACCGTAGAAACAACGCTATTTGCCATTGCGATATGCTGATCTGTCGGTGTGCCTAATTGACATTGAATAGGTGTCGATAATTGTTCACTATAGCGCTCTTGCCAGTAATGTTCTTCAACGCCTTGCGGCGTACTCACATAGAGAGTTTGGCTAACCTTGGGATTATATTCAGCTTCTCCAGATTGGCCTTTGATTGAAATAACCGTATGAGAGTTCTGCCCTACTTCATTTTCAACTTCAGCATGTAAACGAGCAAAACCGGGATGGAAGCTACCACGAATGCCATAAGTGCCACCACCAGGATTTAAGGTACGTACCACCGTATTGATTGGCGATTTCAAACCAAACTTATGCTTCCAATTCAACATATGTAATGCTTTAGGGGCAAAAGCATGGAGTGGCAGATACACAATGTTCCCTTGAAGGAATAACTGTTTTGCATCTTCAGCCGACTCTGCCACTGGAATACCCAACGCCACTAAATAGGGCTCAGCATATTCGCGTTCCACAGCAGGATCGTCGTAACCATGCAATAACACCTTTTTACCTTGCTTTGCCAATAAGGTAGCGGCAATCAAATACCAAGGTAAACCGGTCGCAGCGCGTTTTCCCGCATAAACTGGCCAGTCAATATCACAGCCAATAGCAGGAATTCGTTGCTGGAACGCTTTTACGAAGCCAGCAATTTCTTGTTTTGATTCATTTTTAACGCGAATGAGCATTAATAAAACACCCATCTGGTCATCATCAACCTGACCATTTAAATAGTCATCCATCACTTGATAGGCTTGTTCAAACGTTAATGATTGACGACTACGCTCCCCACGCCCAACGGTGCGAATGCATTCCACTATATGACTCATTAGTACCTCAAGATAATTCCCTTTATGGTGATACTTATCGCAGACAGTAACCATACTTTAATCAGGGTTTTATTGTTATTACGCCATAGTTTGTCTGTTTATAGGGGGAGTTGCAATGAAGGTTTAACACTAATTTCTTCTTAGATATACCAGAATCGCAGCCATTTTTATGGCAATAAAAAGGCGCAGCTTCAAAATGAATTCTGCGCCTTTGACAACAAGTTATCTTTAATCAAAGTAAGTAATGCACAACGCGTACCAACATCCACGTATGGAAATACAAGCCTTATTGACAATACTCTATTCCAATCGCCCCAATTTGGTGCAATAAAGCGCCAAAAAGTTACTGAGATTTACTTTGGTTAATATCCTCATCAGAAGGTTCGCGACCGATCGTCACAAATTCTTCAATTAAATCGTCATCGCTATCACCGCGCAATATCTCTTCTTCGACTCTCTCTGCTTCTTGTTGAGCCAGTAACTCATCTTCAATGGGCTGAATTAAGGACTTCAATTCAACTAAGCAAGACCCACAGTTGGTCCCACACTTAAGATTTTGCTGAAGATCATTTAACGAAACTTGATTACTTTCTGCTATTGCTCCCAAAATATGATGATCTGTCACTCGATAACAAGCACAGATCAGGCGGCGGCGTACTTTTGAACTGGAAAAGGCCATTAACGGATCAAGCGCTAGTGGTTGCCCAATTAGCGCAACACCTTGTAGATAATCCATTTCAATTGGCGCATCCGACACGGCAAGCAAGCCAGTAATTCTCATCAGCCCAAGTGGTTCATCTCGTTTTACCGTGATCATCATCCAGCACTCGTCCAGTTCCCAGCGTAAAATCTTCTCACCGCGAATCAAACGAAAGTCATCTTGGGTCAGCTGTTTTATATTGGCAAAACGCCAAATGCCACAATGATGTTCCTGCTGAAAACAGCGATAATCGCTACTTGGTAAAGGGCGCTCATGACCGATATACAATCCATATGAGCCCATCTCTACCGCTTCAATTTCTACTGGCCAAGATTTAAAGGCCGGCTGTCCGGAAAGATCATCAACTTCACATCCAATCGCACGATTCACGTTCGATTTTCCGCCATAACGATTTGCCCAGTGAATAGACATGAACAATTGCTGACCGCGTAAACCATCATCTACAGCGACACGGGCGTATACAGGGGCAGAATATTTATCACGCCGAATTTGAGCAATATATCCCGGCGTTAAATAGAGCCGCTTTAGGCTAGCTGAATTTAGATAGACAGTGGGTTCGACCTCATTAGAAGCTAAGCGAGGGATTGAGCCAGTTCGGGTCATGGTATGCCATTGGTCGCGATGTCTCCCTGAATTCATCCACCACTGATCATTATTCACCTCTGGCGGAGAAACCCAGACAAAACGGGCGCGTCCATCTGGTGTAGAGAAAACACCGTCAGCAAAAGGGCGTTTACTATCAAAAGGCCACGCTCGTGGTTGCCAAGTAGAATATTGTTGATCAGTGATACCAGCCAAGCGCGATAAATGAAACTGATACGGACTGGTTTCATTAATTGCGGTGAGTCCTGCATATTCGCGAAAAATAGCCGCTTCGTTAGGAAACTCAAATCCATTATGCGTCGCGAGTAACTCACACAGTTTTCCGCCGACTTGGCAAATAGACCACCAATCCGGTTTGGCCATGCCAGGTGCGGAGGTAAAAGCACGCTGCCGGCTTAATATTCGGCCAGCATTCGTCACCATTCCGCGCTTTTCTCCCCATCCTGCAGCTGGCAAGACGACATCAGCGTACTCGAGCGTGTCACTATCAGCGCTAATATCAGACACAATGACGCAAGAGCAGCGACGTAATATTTGTCTGACTTTGTCGCTATCTGGCATTGAAATAGCTGGATTAGTACCAATAATCCACAGCACTTTGATCTGTCCAGCTTCGATAGCATCGAACATATCAATCGTTTTTAAACCTGGTTTATTGGCAATAACAGGCGATTGCCAATAATCTTGGACTGCTCTGGTAGATTGCGGATCGAACCCGCGATGCACCGCAAGTTGAGTCGATAGTACGCCAACCTCTCTCCCCCCCATCGCATTGGGTTGACCAGTTAATGAGAAAGGTCCACATCCTGGTTTTCCAATTTTTCCAGAGGCTAGATGGCAGTTAATGATTGCGTTAGCTTTATCTACCCCAGTTTGAGATTGATTCACCCCTTGGCCAAACATCGTAATAGCGGTCAGACTGGTCATAAACCAATCATAAAACTTACGTAAATCATCCCATTCGACATTGAGATTGGCACCAATCGCATGCAGTTGATATTTCACTTCTTGTAAATGGCGCCATACATCGCCAAAGCCATCAGTACTTTGTTTGATGTACTTCGAATCAACCGCCCGATTGTCGATCATGTAACGTAACAGGCCATTAAATAGCAACACGTCGCCTTCACTTTCAATGCATAAATGCAGATCAGCTTGACGAGATGTCACAGTTTCACGTGGGTCAATCACCACCAGCTTGAAATTGGGGTTGTTGGCGCGCGCCGCTTCAATACGACGATACAATACCGGGTGCGTCCAAACAGAATTAGCCCCCACTAAAATGAGCATTTCAGTCTGTTCTATATCATCGTAATTAACCGGAACCACATCTTCGCCAAAAGCACGAATGTGGGCCGATACAGCCGACATCATACATAGGCGAGTATTCGTTTCGATATTGGACGAGCCAACAAACCCTTTCATCAGCTTGTTCGCAACATAATAATCTTCGGTCAATAATTGTCCCGATAAATACATAGCCACCGATTCAGGACCATATTGAGCAATCGCAGAGAACATCCGCTCCGCTATCTCATCGGTGGCCTGCTCCCACGATACTTCTGTACCTTGAATTGTCGGCACAAGAAGGCGCCGAGGTGATTTAACACACTCCGACAACGCTGCTCCTTTTGTACAAAGTAGCCCTGCATTGGCCGGATGTGATTCATCCCCAACGATATCTGTTCGTTTGATTTCAATTCCGCATCCGACCCCACAATAAGGACACGTGGTTTTCATTGAATCTTTGGACATAAAGAGGCCGCTGAATCTCCTGAGCGAAAAAGACTACTGTTTTTATGGGAACGAATATTTGTACTAATGAAATGTCACATTCACCCATTTTTTATTGTAGACGTCGATTGACGACTTAGGGTATTGCGGGGAATGTTTTAATGTACGGGGTAACTATATCGTTGGGTTATAGGAGTGAAATACCTCTATGGAGGTAAAAATCAAAAAAGCCAACGCTAGGCGCTGGCTTTAAACAAAGTCAATATCACTTAAGGGCGATTCATATTACCCAAATGTGTGATTAACCAATGTGAGTTTGACCATTCATATACTTCTGTAGAACTTGTGGAATCTCTACACGGCCATCTGCTTGTTGGTAGTTTTCCAACACAGCAACCATAGTACGACCTACAGCCAAACCAGAACCGTTTAACGTGTGTAGCAATTCAGGTTTTTTCTCGCTTTTACGACGGAAACGAGCTTGCATACGACGCGCTTGGAAATCCCACATATTTGAACATGAAGAAATCTCACGGAATGTGTTTTGCGCAGGAACCCAAACTTCCAAATCGTAAGTTTTACGAGCACCAAAGCCCATATCACCCGTACATAGAACGACTTTACGGTAAGGAAGCTCAAGAAGTTGCAGCACTTTCTCAGCGTGACCAGTGAGTTCTTCAAGTGCGTTCATTGAATCTTCTGGTTTCACAATTTGAACTAATTCGACTTTATCGAATTGGTGCATACGAATCAAACCACGTGTATCACGACCGTAAGATCCTGCTTCAGAACGGAAACATGGTGTGTGAGCGGTCATTTTAAGAGGCAGTTGATCTTCCTCTAGAATTTCGTCACGAACCAGGTTAGTCACTGGCACTTCTGCAGTTGGGATCAAAGAAAGACGGCGTAGTTCTTCATCATCAACTTTTTCAGTGAGTGGTTCTGTGTGGTAAAGATCAGCGCCAAATTTTGGTAGCTGACCAGTGCCGTACAAGCTGTCTGCGTTCACTAGGTAAGGAACGTATAGTTCTGTGTAACCGTGTTGCTCTGTGTGCAGGTCCAACATGAATTGTGCGATTGCGCGATGCAAACGAGCAAATTGACCTTTCATTACTACAAAACGTGCACCGGTCAATTTGGTTGCGCTAGCGAAATCTAGCCCATCACCCATTTCACCGAGATCAACATGATCTTTCACTTCAAAATCGAAAGTTTTTGGTGTACCCCAACGTGAAACTTCTACGTTGTCGTTTTCATCTTTACCATCCGGTACTTCATCCGCAGGGATATTAGGGATGCCAAGTGCGATTGAATCGAGTTCAGTTTGAACAGCGGCCAATTCCACTTTTTTGGCATCCAAATCGTCACCTAAAGTGCCGATCTGTTTTTTGATCTCTTCAGCGCCATCTTTGTCGCCTTTAGACATCAATTGACCAATTTGTTTGGAGATGGAGTTACGCGTGGATTGTAAATTTTCAACTTCGACTTGAATGGATTTGCGTTTCTCTTCAAGTGTACGAATAGTGTCTACGTCGAGCTTATAGCCACGACGCGCGAGTTTTGCTGCTGTTTCATCCAGCTCAGCACGAAGTAATTTAGAATCCAGCATTGCTAATCCTATGCTTTATTTGATTAACGAAAAGATACACTTGCGCATTTTTTGACCACGCAAATGTATATTGAAATTTAACTTGTCAAAGATAACGAAAAGCCACTATTTTTCATAGCGCTTTTGTTGGCTTTTTGCGTCTAAATCGGCCAAATACTCTAACTTTTGCCCAATTTTAGTTTCCAACCCTCGATTTGTTGGTTGGTAATAGCAAGTTCCGGTCATTTCTGGAGGTAAATAACGTTCACCGGCAGCGTATGCACCCGGTTCATCATGGGCGTATCGATATTCAGCGCCATAGCCCATATCTTGCATCAAAGAAGTGGGAGCATTTCGCAAATGCAACGGAACATCATATTCAGGCCCACTTTGAGCATCAGCAAGGGCTTGTTTCCAAGCGCTGTAAACCGCATTACTCTTCGGTGCGCAAGCTAAATACACTATGGCTTGAGCAATGGCACGCTCCCCTTCAGCGGGTCCAACACGAGTAAAACAGTCCCAAGCAGAAAGCGCCACTTGCATCGCACGCGGATCGGCATTACCAATGTCTTCTGATGCAATAGCCAGTAAACGACGGGCGATATAAAGAGGATCGCATCCAGCTGTCATCATCCGAGCCGCCCAGTAAAGAGCCCCATCAGGATTAGAACCACGAATTGATTTATGCACGGCAGAAATAAGGTCGTACCACATATCACCTTTATTATCGAAGCGGGATACTTTTTCTCCAGCCACTTCGGCTAATAACGCGAGTGTAATCTGCTTTGTGCCTGATGCATCCTCTTGCGCCATATCATAAAGCAACTCTAGATAATTGAGCGACATACGGGCATCACCATTGACCAGCTCAGCCAAACGATCTAGGGCATTGTCATGAAATTGCGCTGTTATGTTACCTAAACCCCGCTCTTTATCTGTAATGGCTTGATTTAGCGCCTCGAGAATTTCTTCTTTATTGAGTGATGTTAGCTTGTAGACACGAGCACGTGAAAGCAATGCATTATTGAGCTCAAATGAGGGATTTTCTGTCGTCGCCCCAATAAAAGTGACCGTGCCATCTTCAATGTGTGGCAAAAAGGCGTCTTGTTGCGATTTATTGAAACGATGCACTTCATCGACAAACAGAATCGTCCGCCGCCCCGCCATCTTGTTTTCGCGCGCCTTCTCAATCGCAACGCGAATGTCCTTTACCCCTGAAGTTACGGCAGAAACACGCTCGACTTCAGCATTAGCATAGTGAGCAGCCACTTCAGCCAAAGTGGTTTTTCCCGTACCTGGCGGGCCCCACAAAATCATAGAGTGAATATGACCTGCTTCTAAAGCTCGACGCAGTGGTTTACCCACTCCTAAAATATGTTGCTGACCAATGTATTGCTCCACAGTTTGTGGACGCATACGTGCAGCAAGGGGACGAAAATCTTCGTCCCCTGAAAAATCTAAACTGTAGTTATCGTTCACCGTCACGACTCCCCTATTTCAGCTCACTGAGAGCGTCATACTGAGTGGGTGTTGAATAGGTGGGATTATTTACGTTGGTCGTCAACTTCTACGCCTTCAGGCAGTTGGAAAATAAATAAACCGGCCTCTGGTTTTCCTACCTTAACATCACTAAAAGTAAACAAGCTTTTTTGACCATCCTGCTCAATCACATTAAAGCCTTTAACGATACCTTTGGCAGTGATGTCGATTTGAAACTGACCTTGATTCGTATCCGCATCAGTAGGGATAAGCGTAAAGACATCGCCTTTTTCTTGAACTCGGTATGCATCCCAGTCACTCTTACGATTACGGGTTAATAACACAAATGGTGTCTGTTCAGTCGCTTGATCAGGATTGTAAATAGTGACTTGTTCAATAAATGGATTGTAATACCATAACGTTTTACCATCAGAAACTAGTAGGTTTTCGTCCGGAGCCTTAGTTTCCCAACGAAAAAGATTCGGACGAGAGATATTCACATAGCCATTGCCATCTACGACGACTTCTCCGTCTGGGCTGATGACTTTTTGTTGGAACTTAGCACTGAACCCATCGGTCAACGCCAAACGATCACTTAATACATCTTTTGGTGCAGCCAAAACAGAAAAACTACAAAACGCCAATGCGGCAACCCATTTTTTCATTATTTAATCTCTCCAAGATTTTTAAGCCAACTGATATTGCATGACTAACGATGACTCGTGCATGACGGGGCGAGACCCTCATATATAATAATTATTGCCAACGTTAGTGTCAGTGTCGTGTTTGAATTTTTGTTTTAACGTCCACAACACTGTTTGAATTTTTTTCCGCTACCGCAAGGGCAACTGTCGTTACGCCCCACCGTTTTATACGGATTAATTTTCTGCGCCTGAGCCCCTAATAAACATTCATCTGCTGCCATAGCGACTTCCTGTACCATCACATCAAGCTGCGGTAGCAAATCACTCAATTGCGGTGGATGTTCAATCCCTGCAGCGCGCATTTGTGCTTGGGTTTGCTCTTCATCAAGCGCCAACATAAATGTGGTTAATAACGCTTGCAACATGCGCAAGGCACCATCACTGACGACAGCCTGCTGCCACTTGTCTTCAATCAGCGGCCATAAAGCCATAAAACCCGAGGCAAGTTCACTGAGGACATCAGTATCACTTTGAATCAGCTCAAGCAACGGATATTGATTCGCTTTGATGACTTGATATTGAGTTTGCAGATGCTCATGAACTTGTTTAACAAACACCGAGTCTGCATCAGGAAACAGCTCTGATAACCAACGATTTGGATCTAAAGGTTCAGTGGTAAAGTTAGCCGCTAAGACTACCCCTTCAATAAACGGCGCCGACACATCATATTCAGCCACATTCAGTTCAATAAATTGGTAACTCATACCGCTCTCTTATCAATAGTTAAGTCGAGCATTATACCCAAGTGTTTGCCAGATGCACGCATCGCCCGTGGTTGCCTATGCTTTAACCAAACTGAAATCAACATCGACCAAGTCGTGACATTTGTATCACTCCACACTACAATCTCGCGTCCCAAATACCAAGATAGACGATTATGCGTGTAATTTTAGGCCCGATGGAGGGCGTGTTAGATCATTTGATGCGAGAAATGCTGACAGAAATCAACGATTATGATTTCTGCGTAACAGAGTTCGTGCGGGTCGTCCACCAACCACTCCCTGACCATGTGTTCTATCGCCTCTGCCCAGAGTTAAAGAACGGTTCACGTACGCAAGCTGGTGTGCCCGTTAAAGTTCAACTCCTTGGCCAAGAGCCTAAATGGATGGCAGAAAATGCCGTTCGCGCCGCAGAATTGGGGGCTTATGGTATTGACCTCAATTTCGGCTGCCCGGCTAAAACCGTCAATAAAAGCCGCGGTGGCGCAGCACTCCTGCAAGAGCCTGAGTTAATTTATCAAGTAGTTAAAGCTTGCCGTGATGCGGTAGACAGTCGTATCCCAGTTTCGGCAAAAATTCGTTTGGGTTGGGAAGATCCTAACGACTGCTTTGAAATCGTTGATGCAATCGATCAAGCAGGGTCAGACGAATTAACGATTCATGCTCGGACCAAAGTCGGTGGTTATAAAGCGCATGAAATTAAGTGGGAATACATCGACGACATCCGCAAAAAAACCGCTATGCCGATTATAGCGAATGGAGAAATCTGGTCTTATCAAGATGGCCAAGATTGTATCGCCGCCACTGGGGTGCAAGATGTCATGGTGTGTCGAGGGGCATTTAATATTCCTAACCTTGGTAATATGGTTAAACGTAACGAAGCTCAAATGCCTTGGGTAGACGTGGTCGATTTGTTATTGCGCTATTCCCAATATGAAGTTCGCGGCGACAAGCACAAATACTATCCAAACCGAGTTAAACAGTGGTTCACCTATTTACGCAAAGCGTATCCGGAAGCAAAAGAGCTGTTTCACGACATTCGTACGTATATGGAAGTAGAACCGATTGTGGAACATATCGAGCGTTATCGCGACAGTTTGGACAAATAGCAGAGATATAAAAAGAGAGCGCAACCGCGCTCTCTTATCATTGAAGGCAATAGAAAGGTACTAAGACAGTAGCAGAGCATCGTCAGTCAGCTCTTCTCCACGTACTTTAGTAAACATCTCTAGCAGATCAGGAACATCCATATTAGCGCGTTGCTCTCCTGCAACATCAAGCACAATATTCCCCTGATGAAGCATCACCGTACGGTCCCCACACACTAACGCATCTTTCATCGAATGTGTCACCATCATGACCGTCAACTTAAATTCTTCAACGATACGTTTCGTCAAATCGATGATAAACGCAGCCATTCTTGGGTCCAGCGCCGCAGTGTGTTCATCAAGTAACAGCAATTGACTATCAGCCAGTGTTGCCATCACCAAACTGACCGCCTGCCGCTGACCACCAGACAGTAATCCAATACTGTCACTCAAACGATCTTCCAGCCCTAATCCTAATATACTGATGCGTTCTTGAAAGAGCTTACGGCGATTCCCTGATAAAGAAAGGCTCCAGCCACGACGTTTACCACGCATGTAAGCTAGCGCCATATTCTCTTCAATCGTTAACGATCCACAAGTCCCGGCTAGTGGATCTTGGAAGACGCGCGCACAGAGGCTAGCACGTTGATCAACAGTCAGACGAGTCACGTCTTTTTCACCAATCAACACCTTCCCTCCCACCATTGGGGTTTCTCCGGTGACGGCCCCTAACAAGGTTGATTTACCTGCCCCGTTTGAACCAATAACCGTCAAAAACTCACCTTTTGGCACTTCTAAATTCACGCCACGTAAGGCCCTATTTTCCAAGACAGTACCTGGATTAAAGGTGACTTGAATATCTTCTAAACGAATCATACCGCACCTCCAGATACTTTTCTCGCTTGTAATTTTCCTTTCATTTTTGGCATAACGAGCGCAACTGCAACCAATATGGCCGTCACTAAGTTAAGGTCCGATGCTTGTAAACCGAACATGCCAGAACTTAGCGCAAATGCTACGGCTAACCGATACAACACCGAACCAACAATCACCGCTAAAATTGCTACCCAGATTTTCTTGCCGGGAATCAAAGTTTGCCCCAAGATGACGGCAGCCAATCCCACTACAATCGTACCGACACCTGACGTCACATCAGCAAAGCTATTGGTTTGGGCAAATAGTGCCCCAGCAAAACCAACAAAACCGTTCGATAACGCTAAACAAAAGTAGGTGTAGAAACCCACACTGGCCCCCTGAGCCGCTACCATACGTGTATTTACGCCGGTCGCACGCATCCCAAGGCCAAAATCACTGTTTAATAAGCGCACAATAAACCATGCTGAGAACAGTACTAATACCCCCACCACAATTGGCCGGACATACATAGGATCCCCCCACGCTTCAAATGGCGTGAGTATGGTATCTTGTCCTAACAGTGCAATATTAGGGCGTCCCATAATACGAATATTGATCGAGAAGGCAGCAATACTTGTCAAAATAGATGCCAGTAAATTTAGAATGCCACAACGAACCGTTAAAAAAGCCGTCACCCATCCTAGCGCTGCACTGACAATGATCGCCATGATAGTGGCAACCCATGGATTAATACCCGCGACAATGGCTGTTGCAGCAACAGCGGCCCCCATAGGAAAGGTACCATCGACGCTGAGGTCGGGAAAATCCAAAACACGGAACGTCAGGTAAACACCGAGAGCGACCAATCCATAAATTAATCCGAGCTCTAATGCACCAAAAAACGCAAAAGCAGACATACTTACTCCCTTTTCTGCTTAATAAAATAATGAGGCTTAGCTCTTGTCATCACAGATGATGAGAGACAATGAGCACTCCTTAGCTCATTAGTTTTTTATTGCCAAAGTGAAGGCGAACAGCCTTCGCTTTGGCATATATCATTATTTAACGATGACTTGTTCTTATAACGTCTTAGTCGCGCGATCTAATACTGATTGTGGAATTTTAAAGCCGAGTTTGTCTGCAGCGGTTTTGTTAATCACTAAGTCAGACCCCGTTGCCACTTTTACATCAATATCACCGGGCTTCTTACCATTTAAGATATCAACGACATAATCGGCGGTTTGCAAACCGATTTGGTAATAATCAAAACCAAGGCTAGCAATCGCACCACGTTTCACGTAGGAAGTTGCCGCACCAAACACAGGGGTTTTAGCCTGATTGGCAGCCACAACCATGCCTTCAAATGCACTGGCAACCGTGTTATCAATCAAGGCATAAATAATGTCAGATTGGCCAGCAATCGCCTGAGTCGCAGATTGAACATCAGCACTTTTCAACGCAGTAGCTTTCACAATTTTAATGTTGTTTTTTGCTGCTGCGACTTCTAATAGATCCATCAAACTCACAGCATTAGCTTCACCCGGATTGTATACCACTCCCACTTTTTTCACGTTTGGCATGAGCTCTTTAATTAACGCGATATGCTGTGCGACTGGTGAAAGATCGGAAAGTCCGGTTACATTTTTTCCAGGGTGTTTCAACGTTTTCACCAGCTTAGCACCAACAGGGTCGGTCACTGCGGTGAATACGACGGGAATTGTCCGAGTCATCGCCACTAGCGCTTGAGCTGTTGGCGTGGCAATACCCACTAGCACATCTGGCTTTTCACCCACAAACTCGCGGGCAATTTGCACGGCTATCGCAGGATTCCCTTGCGCAGTTTTATAATCGAATTTGAGGTTTTTACCGTCGATATAACCTTTTTCTTTTAAACCATCGAGTAGCCCTTGGCGAGTTGCATCTAAAGCGGGGTGTTCAACAATTTGAGAGACAGCAACCGATACTGTTTTGGCAAGAATGGATGGGGAAGAGAGTAATGTCGCCCCTGCAAGAACTGCGGTAGCGAATAGTTGGCCTGCTTTCATCTTAACTCCTTGATTACATACCTAAACGTACACGTCAATCACATCAACAACCTTGTCAGTGATTCACAACGAGTGTTCATGCCTTGTACGGCACATTAGGTAATAAAGCACACATATTCTTCTGAACAATTTGGCTTTAATAACGCGTATCATCGACATTACAGTAGATAGACGCGGTTACCTTAGCCATCGTGATTAATAATAATTTTTCATACAAAACTGCATTCATTGCAGTTATGTCATTATTACCAGCATCAATAGACAAAAGGAAGCATCAAAGTATCAATATGAAAGAAAAACAGTAAGGAAAAAGATAAACGAAGGGGAAAACAATTAGGCACTTGAATAATAAGCAGTCTTGGTACCACTCAGATTACAAGCACCCGAATTTAAATTTGTGTGCGAAAACAGACTATCACGCCTCCCCTGCACACAAGTTATCCGATCTCTTCAATTTAAAACCAGCGTTCTAAAGAAGATTCATCTAGATGGCGAAAAGCACGGTTTAATACGGTTGCTAACTCTTTGTAGCGAGGCCGAGATTTTGCCGGTTCTAAAGCAAACCCAGATTCCCTGATTTTCTGATGAATTTCACGATACCAAGACGCTAAACTTGGTGGCAAGTGAGTGTTTGCTCGCTGTCCTAACCACCACATCCCTTGCAAAGGCATACTGAGCGCGAACAGAGCGATGATAATCGATTGAGGCATTGCTCCGGCATTGTGGAATACCATTTGCGTTAACACACTAATCGCAGCAACAGCTGGCATCACTTTGATACCGAACTTAGTCGCTTTAATAATGCGCTGTTCCGGAAAAATGAGGTTGAGCTCCTTGCGTACAGGCCAGATATCCATGTATTTCTGACCATCTTTTAAACAGTAGATGATGCCGACTCTGTTACTCATAAGCAGTTTCTCACTCTCTAATGCGGCCATTTCTTAAAAAATAGTTGAATGATTCAACAAATGACGCAAAAATTTGACTAAAGCTAATATTGATTCAAATTTTTTTTGTTATATTAGCCCATTGTCGCTATCCTTTGCGGACTTTTTTCGCTTCATTGTTGCTCGATATACTAAGTATGGCAACTAAGAAGCAAATTAGCACGGAATGCTAAGACGATTTTTTGACTTTATCACGTCTTTTACAGATGGATTTTATTTTTTTGTTGACCAAGATTAGTACGTATCCCCAAGGATTGCACTACTCTTGGGAAAATTTTTACCCTTACGAATAAACAGGTAGTTACTCATGTCTAAGCTAGTTTTAGTTTTAAACTGCGGTAGTTCTTCGCTTAAGTTCGCAGTCGTGGACGCTGATAACGGCAACGAGCACCTTTCAGGTTTGGCAGAATGCCTTCTGCTTCCAGAAGCTCGCATCAAGTGGAAACTTGATGGTAAACACGAAGCGCAACTTGGCAATGGAGCCGCTCACGATGAAGCACTTTCTTTCATCGTCGAAACTATTCTTGCTTCTAAGCCAGAATTGGCAGAGCAGCTAAAAGCAATCGGTCACCGTGTTGTTCACGGCGGCGAAAAATTCACTCAGTCTGCATTGATTGATAACGACGTGCTACAAGGTATTGAAGATTGTGCAACACTTGCACCACTTCATAACCCAGCACACATCGTTGGTATCAAAGCAGCACAAAAAGCATTCCCAGCACTGAAAAACGTTGCTGTGTTTGACACTGCTTTCCACCAAACGATGCCTGAAGAGGCTTACCTATACGCTCTACCATACAGCTTGTATAAAGAGCACGCTATCCGTCGTTACGGTATGCACGGTACTTCTCACCTATTCATCGCTCGTGAAGCGGCTGAACGTCTAGGCAAACCAGCGAATGAACTTAACATCATTAACTGTCACCTAGGCAACGGGGCATCTGTGTGTGCAATCAAAAACGGCCAATCTGTTGACACTTCAATGGGTTTAACTCCTCTTGAAGGCCTGGTTATGGGTACTCGTTGTGGTGACATCGATCCTGCGATCATTTTCCACCTACACGACACACTTGGTTACTCTGTAGCAGACATCAGCAAGATGTTGACTAAAGAATCTGGCCTACAAGGTCTAACTGAAGTGACTTCTGACTGCCGTTTCGTTGAAGAAAACTACGGTCAAAAAGAAGAAGCGACTCGCGCAATGGACGTATTCTGCCACCGTTTGGCGAAATACGTTGCAGGTTACACTGCAAGCCTTGACGGTCGTCTAGACGCTATCGTCTTCACTGGTGGTATCGGTGAAAACTCTGCACCTATCCGTGAAATGGTTCTTAACCGTCTTGCAATCCTAGGTGTGGAAATTGATGGTGAAGCAAACCTTAAAGCACGCTTCGGCGGCGAAGGTGTGATCACTTCTGACGCAAGCCGCGTTCCAGCAATCGTTATTTCAACTAACGAAGAATTAGTTATTGCTGAAGATACTGCTCGACTAGCAGGTATCTAATTTCTACTCTACTGGCTAACGAAATTCGTTAGCCAGTGTTTCATTGGGGCTTAACTCCTATTCCACCAATTAATTAGGAATAAGTAGTTAGGCTTTGTGTCCTCTCAATCTAAGTGATTAGATTGCAATCAATTGTTAGAGGTATTGAACGAATGTCCCGTACTATTATGCTTATCCCTATCAGCTCAGGTGTTGGTTTAACCAGCGTGAGCATGGGTACCCTACGCGCAGCTGAGCGCAAAGGTGTAAGCGTTTCTTTCTACAAACCAATTGCCCAACCTCGTCAAGGTGGCGATCAACCAGACCTGACTTCTACTATTGTCGGTAAAGACATTAAAATCGCGGAACCAATCGCGATGTCAGTGGCTGAAAATTGGCTTGGTACTGAACAAACTGACGTTCTTTTAGAAACTATTGTTGAACGTTACAACCAAATCAATGACGCTGATGTCACTCTTATCGAAGGTCTAGTACCGACTCGTAAACACCCATTTGCTAACCAAGTGAACGCGGATATCGCGGCAACTCTTGGTGCAGAAATCGTGTTTGTTGCTAGCCCTGGCTTAGATAACCCAACTCAGCTTAAAGAGCGTATCGAAGTAGCATGTTCTAACTTCGGCGGCACTAAAAACAAAAACATCAAAGGCGTTATCATTAACAAACTTAACGCGCCTGTTGATGAAGCTGGCCGCACTCGCCCAGACCTATCTGAAATCTTTGATGGTTCTGACGCAGCACAGCAAGCTAACGTTGCTGTAATGGAAATTTTCAACTCTAGTCCTATTCGCGTGCTAGGTTGTGTGCCTTGGAATATCGATCTAATCGCAACTCGCGCTATCGATATGGCTAAGCACCTAAATGCTGACGTCATTAACGAAGGTGAAATCAATTCTCGCCGCGTTAAAAGCATCACTTTCTGTGCTCGTTCAATCCCTAACATGATTGAACACTTTAAACCAGGCTCACTGCTTGTTACTTCAGCTGACCGTCCAGACGTCATCGTTGCTGCTTCTCTTGCTGCAATGAACGGCGTTGAAATCGGTGCGCTATTGCTAACTGGCGGTTACGACATCCCTGCAGAAATCGTTGACCTATGTAAACCTGCTTTTGAATCTGGTCTTCCAGTAATCAAAGCGCAAGGTAACACTTGGCAAACATCGCTAAACCTTCAAAGCTTCAGCCTAGAAGTTCCTGCAGACGATAAAGAACGTATCGAGCTTGTAAGCGATCACGTTGCTGGTCACATTGATGGCCCTTGGATCGATTCTCTAGCAGAAGGCACTCAAGGTATTCGTCGTCTAAGCCCACCAGCATTCCGTTACCAATTAACTGAGTTTGCACGTAAAGCAGCAAAACGCATCATCCTTCCTGAAGGCGATGAACCTCGTACTGTTAAAGCAGCGGCACTATGTGCTGAACGTGGTATTGCAACTTGTGTACTTCTAGGTAACCCAGAAGAAATCAAACGCGTTGCCGCTCAACAAGGTGTTGAACTAGGCGCTGGCGTTGAAATCATCGATTCTGATGCAGTACGTGAAAACTACGTTGCTCGTCTCGTTGAGCTTCGCGCTAAGAAAGGCATGACTGAAGTTGTTGCTCGTGAAAAACTAGAAGATTCAGTTTTCCTAGGCACAATGATGTTAGAATCTGGCGAAGTTGATGGTCTAGTTTCTGGTGCGGTTCACACTACTGCGAACACTATCGTACCTCCATTCCAAATCATCAAAACAGCACCTAACGCGTCTATCGTGTCTTCTGTGTTCTTCATGCTACTCCCTGACCAAGTATTGGTTTACGGTGACTGTGCGATCAACCCAGATCCAACGGCTGAGCAACTAGCTGAAATCGCAATCCAATCTGCAGATTCTGCTAAAGCATTTGGTATTGACCCACGTGTTGCAATGATCTCTTACTCTACTGGTACTTCTGGTAAAGGCGCAGACGTTGATAAAGTACGTGAAGCAACCAAACTGGCTCAAGAGAAACGTCCTGATCTTGTTATCGACGGTCCTCTACAGTACGACGCTGCAATCATGGAAAACGTTGCTGCTTCTAAAGCACCAAACTCTCCAGTAGCAGGTAAAGCAACTGTATTTGTATTCCCAGACCTAAACACTGGTAACACAACTTACAAAGCGGTACAACGTTCTGCAGACCTAGTCTCTATCGGTCCAATGCTTCAAGGTATGCGTAAACCAGTTAACGACCTGTCTCGCGGCGCGTTGGTTGACGATATCGTGTACACTATCGCTCTTACTGCAATCCAAGCGGATCAAGCCGAAAACGCTTAATCTCTTCGTATTAAGTAAGACTGAATAAACAAAGCCCTCGCGATGCGAGGGCTTTTTTATATCAAGCATTAAATTGAAGTCAGCTTAAGAATGCGTGTCGTTTAAATTTGCCACTGTGTTGGAGACATTCTCGGCTCCACGATAGATTTCGTCCATTACTTCAGAGACACTGGCGATTTTCTCGTTACCTTCAACAGCAATGTGACTGACTGAATTCATCATCTCAGTGACTTCTGCAAGTTGTGAGCGGTTTTTGCCCACCACATTCTCAATTTCATGAGTGGAATCCCCAGTTCGAGACGCTAATTGCCTCACTTCATCAGCCACTACCGCAAAGCCTCGGCCATATTCCCCGGCTCGAGCAGCCTCAATTGCCGCATTTAACGCCAGCAGATTGGTCTGCTCTGCAATACTCTTGATAGTCGACACCATCGCTTCAATATTTTCTGAACTGGTGTTTAATCCAGAAACCTTCTCGACCGTTTGACTCATGCTGTCGGTCACGCGTTGCGATATCGCCACGGATTGCTGCAGCATTTTAGCACCATCTTGGGCTATCTGAGCGGTTTCAACTGAGGTGGTATAAGCCACTTCGGCTGCTTGAGTCACCGCGAGGTTTTTCCGCACTCGCTCGGTAATATCAGAAGCAAACTTCACCACTCGACTTACCTGACCTTTGTCATCTAAAACGGGGTTATAGGTTGCTTCAATCCAAACTTCTTCACCGTGTTTACCGCGACGTAAAAAACGCCCTGCTTTAAACTGCCCTTTACGCAAATCATCCCAAAAGGTTGGGTTTTCCTGATAAAACTGTTCAAAACAGAAAATTTGGTGGTGCTTTCCTTTAACTTCACTAACGTTGCCATAACCAAGAAGGCTTAGAAAGTTGGGATTGGCATGGGTGATCGTACCTGATGGGTCAAATTCAATAACGGCCAACGATTTATCCAACGCACCTAATAGAGCTTGGTTTTGCTGATCGTTTTCAAATAACGTAGTAATGTCTGACGCAATTTTGGCAACGCTGGTAACCTTGCCTTGAGCATCCATAATTGGGAAATAGGTCGCTTCTAATACAACAGTATGCCCCGACTTAGTAATCCGGTGAAACTTACCTTCCTGAGGTTCACCTCGAGCTAGGACTTGCCAAAACGATTGGTAGCGTGAGGAGTTAACTAATGATTTATCACATAAAATCTGATGATGCTGACCAATGAGCTCTTGCTTTGAATAACCCACCACGTTCAAAAATAACGTATTGGCATCAACAATTTCACCAGCAATAGTAAATTCTATCCAAGGGACAAACTTAGATACTGAACGATAGATATTGTCGGCATGGGAAGACACAGCCTCTTCGGCGGGTTTGCGCTTAAAAAACATTAGTTTCTCCAAGTAAACACCTGATAACGTCGATGCAAAGCTTCTCTTCACACCATGTAATCAATAAGTTACTTATATAAATATATTAATTAATACCTAAGGGGTATCATTGATAGTATATGTCATTAGCGCAACTTAAATTAGACATTTTGTACCATTTGGTGGCGAATAAGCCACCAAATAGCGACATAAATCACATTTAGCTTAACCTTGCACGGTCATGGGAAGCGTCTAAGTCTAGCTCTGGGCCATTTGGAACCACTTGAGTGGGGTTAATCATAGTATGGCTAAAGTAATAGTGACGTTTTATGTGGTAGAAGTCAGTTGTCTCTTTTACACCAGGGTATTGATATAACTCTTTCAGGTAGTTGTGCAGGTTAGGATAATCAGCAATGCGTTTTTTATTACATTTGAAATGGCCGACATAAACAGCATCAAACCGCACTAAGGTAGTAAATAGGCGCCAATCAGCCTCTGTAAGCTGAGTTCCAGCTAAATAGCGATTCACACTTAAGTGATGTTCTACTTTGTCTAACGCGGCAAAAAGGGATTCATAAGCATCGTCATACGCATCTTGCGTCGTTGCAAAACCACAGCGATACACACCATTATTGATATTGGGGTAAATGAAGTCATTCCACTCGTCAACCACACTACGAAGCGCAGCAGGATAATAGTCATCGTGATTCCCCGTCACATCATTGAACGCACTGTTAAACATACGAATAATCTCTGATGATTCGTTACTTACAATAGTGTGCGTCTTTTTATCCCACAAGACTGGCACAGTCACACGTCCGGTGTAGTCCGCTTTTGCTTCCGTATAAATTTGATGCATTTTCGTATGGCCAAACAGAGGTTCGGGAATACCGAACTTCCACCCATCTTGCATCATATCAGGACAGACAATCGTCACATCAATGTGTTCTTGTAACTGTTTTAGTTCACGAAAAATCAAAGTTCGGTGTGCCCATGGACAAGCCAAGGAAACATACAGATGATAGCGACCCGATTCTGGAGCAAACTGAGCATCGGGTTTGTTTTCAATCCAACCGCGAAAGCCTGCGTCTTCACGAACAAATTTACCGCCGGTACTTTTTGTGTCGTACCATTGATCGTGCCAAACGCCTTCTACTAATCTGCCCATAATCAACCTCACTTTCTCTTTGTTCTCAGTTTATGACTCCATTATAAGAAAGCGAAATAAAGCAAAAACCCTTAGATCTTGGCTTACTTATTCAAAAATTTTGAACAGGCATAAAAAAAGCGCGACCCAAAAGGAGCCGCGCTTAAGCCCGTCACAGGCTGAATTTAAGCGTCAACATGCAGACAAGAAACGCTGTGAGCGTCGTTACCTTTGATCTGCGGTTTTGTTTTCGCACATTCTTCCGTCGCCTGAGGACAGCGTGTGCGGAAGACACAACCTGACGGCGGACTGATTGGAGAAGGAAGATCGCCTTCTAACATTTGAATCGTTTTATCGCGTTCTAAGCGTGGATCTGGAATTGGTACAGCCGACATCAACGCTTTCGTATATGGATGCAACGGATTAGCAAATAGCTCATCAGAGGTACCCAATTCCACGGCATTACCCAAATACATCACCAATACACGATCTGAAATGTGTTTAACCACAGACAAATCGTGCGCAATGAACACTAAGCTTAGACCCAGCTCTTGTTGCAATTCTTTCAACAAGTTCACCACCTGCGCTTGGATCGATACGTCCAACGCCGATACCGGTTCATCACAGATGATCATTTTTGGTTTCAGAATCAATGCACGAGCGATACCAATACGTTGACACTGACCACCAGAAAATTCGTGTGGGTAACGGTTGATCACGTTAGGCAATAAACCAACGCGATCCATCATTTCTTTAACCCGTAACTTAACTTCCTGTTTTGAAAGCTCTGGATAGAACGTTTGTAGTGGCTCAGCAATGATGTCGCCGACGGTCATACGAGGGTTAAGAGATGCCAGCGGATCTTGGAAGATCATCTGAATTTCTTTACGCGTATTACGACGTTGCACATCTTTCATACGAGTAAGGTCTTGGCCTAACCAAACAACTTCACCCGCGGTAGATTCAACCAAACCGATAATGGCGCGAGCAAATGTCGATTTGCCACAACCTGACTCACCTACTACACCTAGTGTTTCGCCTTCATATAAGCGAACATCGACGCCATCAACCGCTTTTAGCTGAGAAGCTTTGCTCCATGGCCATGCAGATTTTGCTGCAATGCTAAAGTGAACTTTTAGATCTTTGATATCTAGAATGACTTTCTTATCGCTCATTTTTTCCAAGCCTCCCAGTCAGAAAAACACGCACGTTGGCGACCATCACCGAACGGAGTCAGGATTGGCGCTTCACGTTTACAACGGTCCATTACACGGTGACAACGTTCTTGGTAAGGACAACCTTGAGGCAAACGCAACAAGTTTGGCGGGTTACCAGGAATAGTCGGTAGTACATCACCTTCAGAATCTAAGCGGGGAATCGCTTTTAACAGACCTTCTGCATATGGGTGACTTGGTTGATAGAAGATTTCATCAACTGAGCCATATTCCATGGTACGACCGGCATACATCACAAGTACTTTGTCACAAGAACCTGCAACCACACCAAGATCGTGCGTAATCATAATGATTGCGGTATTGAACTCAGTTTTAAGTTCATTCAGCAGATCCATAATCTGTGCTTGCACAGTCACATCCAACGCGGTAGTTGGTTCATCGGCAATCAACAGTTTTGGACGACACAACAGTGCCATTGCAATCATTACACGTTGACGCATACCGCCCGAAAATTCGTGCGGATACATGGTAATACGCTTACGCGCTTCTGGGATTTTTACCGCTTCTAGCATACGAACAGACTCTTCAAAAGCTTCTGAACGCCCCATACCTTTGTGAAGCATTAACACTTCCATCAACTGCTCGCTGACTTTCATGTATGGGTTAAGCGATGTCATTGGGTCTTGGAAAATCATAGCAATCTGCTGAGAACGAACTTTATTTAGCTCTTTCTCAGGCAGGTTAAGAATTTCGTTACCCTCAAATTTTGCACTACCTGAGATGATGCCGTTTTTTGCCAACAGCCCCATGATAGCGAATACCGTTTGGGATTTACCTGAACCAGATTCACCCACGATACCTAATGTCTCACCTTGATTAAGTGAGAAGTTCAAATCGTTAACTGCAGTGACGATACCATCTTGTGTGGTGAATTCGACACGCAGATCTTTTACGTCCAACAAGCTCATCATTGCTTCCTTAATCTATTGTCTTTTTATTTTATTATCTGTCTTTAGGATCAAGTGCGTCACGTAGACCATCACCGACGTAGTTAAAGCAGAATAGTGTTAGAACCATAAATAGAGCTGGGAAGATAAGTTGCCAAATTGCGACTTCCATTGTGCCTGCCCCTTCTTGCAGCAAAGCACCCCAACTTGTCATTGGCTCTTGTACACCCAGACCAAGGAAAGATAAGAATGATTCGGTCAGAATCATACTTGGAATCAGTAGGGTTGAGTAAACCGCTACAATACCTAATACGTTTGGTACGATGTGACGGGTGATAATTTTCCAATTACTTACACCACATACGTGAGCCGCTTCGATAAATTCTTTACTACGTAGGCTGAGAGTCTGACCACGAACAATACGTGCCATATCCAGCCACGCGATTGCACCAATCGCAACAAAGATTAAGTAAATATCACGGCCAAAGAATGTCACTAGTACGATCACTAGGAACATAAATGGAATCGCGTAAAGGATTTCCAACATCCGCATCATTATGCGGTCAACTTTACCGCCAATGAAACCAGATGCCGCACCGTAAAGCGTACCGATAACAACGGCCACTAACGCTCCCATGATACCAACCATCAGTGAAATACGACCACCGACCAAGGTACGTACAAATAGGTCACGCCCTAAAGAATCGGTACCAAATAGGTGCTCCATCGATGGCGCGGCATGCATGGCATACCAATCAGTATCATCAAACGTATATTGCGAGAACATTGGCAGAAAAATCACTGCTAATGTAATTAAAACTAGGATAAACAAGCTGACCATTGCCGCCTTGTTACGCATAAAACGAATACGCGCATCCTGCCATAAACTGCGACCTTCAATTTCTAAGTTTTCAGAGAATTTCTCGATCGCTTCAACATTTTCTTTTTTCGTTAACATAGCTCTCGACTCTCTTAGTAGCGAATTTTCGGATCAATGTATGCCAATAGGATATCCACAATGGCATTAAACAAAATAAACAAGAAACCGATAAGAATCGTTACGCCCATTACCAGTGAGTAGTCGCGGTTAAATGCTGCATTCACAAACAATTTACCGATGCCAGGTAGGCCAAATATGGTCTCTACCACGACTGAACCTGTAATGATACCCACGAACGCTGGCCCCATATATGAAACAACAGGGAGTAATGCCGGGCGTAGAGCATGTTTCAATACGATGTAGCCGTAGCTCAATCCTTTTGCACGTGCCGTGCGGATAAAGTTACTGTTCATGGTTTCAATCATTGAACCACGGGTAATACGCGCGAACGTTGCTACATACATGAGTGACATTGCCAAAACAGGCAACGCCATATATTTAAAGGAACCATCGTTCCAACCACCAGCAGGGAACCAATGGAAGTTAATAGAGAATATATAGATAAGTACTGGGGCGAGTACAAAGGAAGGTAACACAACCCCGATCATGGCGAGAGACATGATCGAATAGTCCATCCAGGTGTTCTGTTTAAGAGCGGCAATCGTACCTACTCCTACCCCCATGATCACAGTAAAAATGAACGCAGCAAAGCCCACTTTTGCCGATACTGGCAATGCAGAACTGATCAATTCATTTACTGAATAATCTTTATATTTAAACGAAGGACCAAAATCACCTTTCACAAGGATATTGGTTAAATAAGTGAAATATTGCTCTGATACCGGTTTGTCTAAACCATACTTAGCATTGATGTTAGCCATGACTTCCGGCGGTAAAGGACGCTCAGAAGAAAATGGGTTACCTGGTGCAAAACGCATCAGAAAGAAGGAAATCGTAATCAATACCAACATGGTTGGGATTGCTTCAAAAATCCTTTTAACAATGAATTTAAGCATAAACTCACTCTTTCAGTCTGTGACAATTTAAATGGAAAAGACCTGCATGCCCAACATGGCATGCAGAGTCTGAATAATTATAGTTTTACTGACGTAAATATTATTTTGCTTTGATGTACAAATCTTTGCTGTAAACTTTGCCTTCAGCATTATGCATTGCGTAACCACCTACTTTAGGTTGTACTAGAACAGTGTTCACGTACTGGTAAATTGGTGCAATTGGCATATCTTTAGCAAGAATTTTTTCTGCTTCGCTATACAGCTTAGTACGCTCTGCTTCTGATGTTGATTGCTGAGCTTTATGCATCACTTCATCGTACTCTGCACTCTTATAACCTTGGTCGTTAGACGCGTTGTTAGACTGCATTAAAGATAGGAAAGTTGAAGCTTCATTATAGTCGCCACACCAACCTGCACGAGTTACGTCGTAATTACCTTCGCGACGTGTATCTAGGAAGGTTTTCCACTCTTGGTTTTCAAGACTGATATCAACACCTAGTTCTTTCTTCCACATAGATTGAATAGCTGTTGCTAGTTTCTTGTGGTTTTCTGAAGTGTTGTATAGAAGAGTGAACTTAAGTGGATGTGATTTATCAAATCCAGCTTCTTTCAACAATTCTTTTGCTTTTTGAACGCGTTGTTTTTGAGTCCATGTACCGTATGCAGGCATAACAGGGTTAAAACCAGATACAATTTCAGGAGTTAAGCCATAAGCAGGTTTTTGACCTTGGCCAAGAATTGCTTTAGTGATGATGTCACGGTCAATCGCGTATGAAAGTGCCTTACGAACACGTACGTCGCTGAATGGTTTTCTTTGGTTGTTGAAACCGTAGTAATAAGTACATAGCGAACCAGTGATTTTCAGTTCGTTTGGATGTTCTTTTTTCAGACGACGGAACTGTTCTAGAGGAACATTAGAAGTAATATCGATTTCACCAGATAGGAAACGGTTCATTTCCGATACTTGGTTTTCGATTGGGAGATAAGTAACGGTGTTAATTACCGTGTGTTTATTATCCCAGTAGTTAGGGTTGCGCTTCATTACCATGCGCTCGTTAACTACCCATTTAGATAATGTGTATGCACCATTACCAACAAAGTGTTCTGGCTTAGTCCACTCATCACCCCATTTTTCCACTACTTTTTGGTTAACTGGTTTCACAGTAGTGTGACCCATCATTTTAACAAAGTAAGGAACTGGTGTTTCTAGAGTAACTTGGAAAGTGTAATCATCTAGAGCTTTAACACCTAGAGTTGATTTGTCTTTCTTACCTGCAATGATTGCTGCTGCATTTTTCATAGTAGTCATTTCTAAGTACCATGAATAAGGAGAAGCAGTAGCAGGATCAACAGCACGACGGAAGCTGTAAACAAAGTCGTGTGCAGTAACAGGATCGCCATTCGACCATTTAGCGTTGTGGCGTAGGTGGAAAGTAAACACTTTGTTATCTTTATTGTCCCAAGATTCTGCAACACCAGGGACAACGTTGCCGTTTGCGTCAGAGTTTACCAGACCTTCAAAAAGGTCACGGATAACGTTTGACTCAGGCACACCCTCAACTTTTTGAGGATCAATAGAAGCAACTTCAGTACCGTTACCGCGAACGATGTCTTGTACTTTAGCTAATTTAGTACCAGCAGGAACATCTGCTGCTAGAGACGAAAAAGAAGCAGTCGCCACTGCAAGACCCGCACTTAAGATCAGTGCTTGGGTGATTTTGTTTTTATACATGCATAAACTCCAAGTTTTAATTCTGCATCCATGACATCTCTATAGAGTTTCTAGAACGGCTAGTGTGTAAAAGGTTGATGCTTACAGATAGTCAACGCTTCTACCCCTACGGAGATTTCGGCACACATTATCAATCATCGGCGTAATTTACCATAACAAATGGAGCTTATTTACTGCACAGTTATTAGTTTAATCAATAACTGTTTGGCTCTTTCGTCTACGCAAATTACTGAAAAAGTAATATAAATCAATGAAATTACCTGAGAAATCAATGTGCTAAAAATTCAACATCAACATTATTCCAAATGAGCATGTCAAAATTTTGCAAAGAATTTATCACTTGATGTGCTGTACGTCTAATGAATTATGATATTAAATGAAGAATAACCATGCATTTTGTGAAATTTGTCACCGCCTGCACTGTGTTGGTTCACGAATGATTGAATAAATGCACAATTTTTGAATAAAAAAGCATCACAGCCATACAAAGATGAACAACATTCAATATTATTGAACACATTTACATTCATCGCAAAGCCCCGTATTTACTAAGTTTAGAGTCCATAAATAGCTATTTGATATGAATTATCATGCCAATATTATACCTACTAACAATAATATTTATTAATTAAGGTGAATCTTATTCAATGCATTAGAGACCCTTTTTTAGCATTTTATTTTTTAACCTAGTCAGACCACTGATGAAATAATAAGCAATTTATTTA